>CAZJYV010000066.1:0-5037 GCA_964550295.1 uncultured Clostridium sp.
ATAGAAGGCGCGCAGGTGCGCAGCGGCGGCGCGGATTATCTGGTTTACAAAATGCTGGATGCCGTTGTGGAAGGTTACTATGCGGTGCTGGAAACATATAAGGATGCGATCGACGCGCTCGAGGACCGCATGATGGTGCAGACCGAACAGGAACACCTGCAGGAGATCCGCCTTCTCAAGCGAGAGATCATCCGGGTGAGCCGCTGCATCTGGCCGCTCAGGGATGTTGCGTCCCTGCTGGGCAGGGAGACCGTGCCGATGATCCGTTCCGGAACGGAGCCTTATCTGAGGGATGTTTACAATCACATCGTACAGGCGATTGACATGACCGAAACCTGCAGGGATCTGCTCTCCGGCCTAGCCGACCTGCATCTATCCAATACGAGCTATAAGCTCAACGAAATCATGAAGGTACTCACAATCATTTCCACGATTTTCATACCGCTGACCTTCATCGCGGGGGTGTACGGCATGAACTTCGCGCATATGCCGGAATTGCATTATCGCTGGGGCTATGCGATCGTGTGGGGTGCGATGCTCGTCATCGCAGGCTGCATGGTGTATTATTTCAGAAAAAAGAAATGGTTTTAAAATCTGTTGTTTGCTGAATATCCGTCGTCGGCCGCCCGCTTTTGCTGCGCGCGGCTGGTTGCGCCAACCGTTCCGGATTTCGAATCATACCGTTGCATTTGAGCGGATAAGTCACCATTGACTATTGAAACGCTTTGTGACATAATATATTTACCTTGTAGAAACCTATGAGGTTTTCTTTATAGCTATTCCGTAAACGTTTGCGTCGATTGGGGTGATTCATGTTCCTATGAGTATTTCCTTCTGGATCTTGGTAGCGCTTACTTTCGTTTTTACTTATGTAAATGGCTTCCACGACGGGTGCAACGTGGTGGCAACGCTGATTGCCAGCCGCTCCATGAAGCCATATCCGGCTCTGGCATGGGCTGCTGCGGTGGAACTTCTTTCTCCGTTTGCGATTTTGATGATCGGGTCCAGCGTATCGGATACGATTAAAAAGCTGGTGGAGGAGAGCTACTACACCGATCCCAATACCAAGAGTGTGGCGCTGGCGTTTATCACGGCGGGCATTCTGGCGGCCATCCTCTGGAACCTGGTCACATGGCTCTATGCGATCCCCGCTTCTTCTTCCCACGCGCTGATCGGCGGCGTGGTGGGCGCGGGCCTTGCGGCTTTCAGCAGCAACGCCATTTCTTGGAGTTACTTCTGGACAAAAGTCGTGCTGATGATCTTTATCACTCCTGCGGTCAGCTTTTTAATCGGCTTTTGCATGTTAAAACTGCTCGTGTATCTGACCCGGCGCGCCGCGGCGAGCGTGAACAAGTTTTTTACATACGCACAGTGGCTGAATATGACCTTTCTGGCGTTCAATCATTCTTTCAACGATTCTCAGAAGTCTATCGGCATTGTGATGATCCTGGTCGGTATCTATGGCGGCGCAACGAATACCATTCCCCTGTGGGCGATTGCCGGTGCGGCGTTGAGCCTTGCCTGCGGGATCGCTTTCGGTGGCTTCAAGATCATCAAAACCGTGGGTACCGGTATTTACAAGGTGCAGGCCATCCACTCCTTTGCCTCTCAATTGACGGCAGGCACGGTCATTATGGTTTCATCGCTTCTGGGCGCGCCGGTATCATCCAGCCAGATCGTGTCCTCTTCGATTATGGGCGTTGGGGCCGCGGAACGGTATAAGGCGGTAAAGTGGAACGTTGCCGGACGGATTCTGGTTTCCTGGTTCATTACAATCCCCATCGCCGGTATTCTGGGGGCCATTTTGTTCTTTGTATTCTCTCAAATTTTCTGATGGAAAGGAGCGTTCGCTCATGTTTAAACGCAAGGAAAGCCTCGATTTTTATGGTATTTTGATTCGGCAGGCACAAGCGATTCGCGATACGGTGAATGCGCTGTGCATATTTTGCGAAAACCCCACTCAGGAAAACGGCGATATCGTGAAGGATAAGGAAAGGGAAGCCGACCAGGTTCGCTATCAGCTGGTGGAGGATATCAACCATACATTTATCACCCCAATTGACCGGGATGATCTGTTCCGCCTATCCACTTCTATCGACGATTTGGCGGACTATGCCTGGACCACGGTGAAGGATCTTCGCATCTATGACATTTTGCCCGATAAAAACCTGCTGTCAATGGCGAACATTTTGCTGCAGATGGCCGATGGCCTGCTGTTATGCGTGAAACACCTGGAAAAAAACCATGCCATGGTTTCCTCGGAGGCTACGAAAGTTAAAAAGCTGGAAAATGTTCTGAACGTCCGATATCATGAGTCCATTGCGGAGCTATTTACCTCCGATGATTTCAAGAAAATTCTTAAATACCGCGAAATCTACAGCCACATGAATCATGCCTCCGACAAAGGCGATGCCAGCGCGAATATGCTCCTTGACATCATCGTCAAACTCTGAGGCAATCCCGCGCAAAGACCCTGCGTCAACAAATCAGCAGAACATCAGGCTGCCCGCGGCTTTGCGGACAGCCTGATGCTTTGCTTTATCATCCTCCGGCTGCTTGCGCTCGTCTGCGCTTAACTTGCCGGCTTCTGCACGCCGTTCACGTCGATGTAGGTATCCCCGTCGAGCAGCAGGTCGCTGACTGACACAAACGTGTAGCCCCCGTTCTGCGCGGCCTCAATCAGCTTGGGCAGGTATTCCTCGATGGTGTAGCCGTTGTTGTGGCACAGGATGATACAGCCGGCATGCAGCTTCGGTGTGATCGCGTCGAGGATCGTCTGCGCGCTGCGCTCCTGCCGCCAGTCCACGGTATCCAAATCCCATTGGATCACTTCGTAGCCCGCTTCGCGCATAGCGAGGATGACCGCATCGTTATATTCGCCGAACGGGGCGCGGAAGAGCGTGCAGCGCGTGCCGGTGATCTTTTCGATCATCACCTCGCACGATTCGGCGTCCTTGCGCATCTGCGCAGAAGACAGCTTTGTCATGTGCGGGTGTGTTGCGGAATGGTTGCCGATCTCATGCCCGCGATCAAAGATTTCCTTGACCATCTGGGGGTATTTTTCCACCCAGAAACCGCACAGGAAAAACGTCGCCTTCACGTTGTACGCGTCCAAAGTATCCAGGATGAATTCCGTTTTGTCGTCCTCCCACGCGGCGTCGATGGTGAGGGCGATGTTCTTTTCCTCGCTCGCCACGCTGTATACGGGAAGCTCGCGTTTCTTGCCCGCAAGCACTTCCATTTCGTATTCCTCCACGAGGGCTTCACCCGATGAAGGCGCAGCCGGCGCATCCTTGACGGCGATCGCGATGACGACGGCGGCGATGATGACGACGATGATCGCGAGGGCTATCAGCAGCATTTTTTTTGTTATGACCACAATTGGCACGATTTCTCCCCTCCGATGCATGTTTGTGCCTAAATATATGCAGGCTGCATTCATACTTTGCCAAAAGGCGCGCGCAATGGTAGAATATTATCGCCTTGAAAGGATGCTTGTATGGAAGAAATACGCGGCACCGTAAAGAACATCATCTACAGAAATGCTGAGAACGGTTATTCCGTGCTCGAGATGGTGGACGATGCCGAGCACACCTTCACGGCGGTTGGGGAGATTCCGCTTGCGACCATCGGCGAGCGCATTGAGGTCCGCGGCGCGTGGACGGAACATCCTGCCTATGGCAGGCAGCTCAAGGTGCGGGAGTACCATACCCTCGCGCCGGCAAACGTAACGGCATTGATCAATTATCTGGGCAGCGGTCTGATTTCGGGCGTGGGCGAGATCACGGCGCGGCAGATCGTTTCCATCTTCGGCATGGATACCATAGCCGTGCTCGAGAATGAACCGGAAAGGCTGCGCGAGGTTCCGGGCATCGGCAAAAAGCGGGCGGAACGCATTGCGGCATCCTTCGTCATGCAAAAAGACCAGAGGGATATCATGCTGGCCCTTCAGGAATTCGGCATCACGGTCAATCAGGGATTGAAGCTTTATCGTGCGTACGGCAACCTTTGCCTTGCAAAGCTCAATGAAAATCCCTATAGGCTCATCGACGATATCGAAGGTATCGGTTTTATAACGGCGGATAAAATCGCCGTTCGTGCGGGCATCGGGCACGACTCGCCCTTCCGCATCAAGGCAGGGCTGAAGTATACGCTTCAATGGGCGCGGCAGGAGGGGCATACGATGCTTCCAAGGGAAAAGCTCGTTGAGGTTTCCTGCAACCTGCTTGGCGTGGATGTCAGACCGGCGGAGGACATGCTGGATGACCTGACCCTTTCCGGCGGGGTCGTCGCCAAAACGATCGAGGGCGAGGATTGCGCCTTTTTACCCTATATGTTCCGGGCGGAAGGGGATTGCGCAAAACGCCTCGTTTCGCTCATCGCGCAGGCAGAAACGCCGGCCGTCCTCGGGCTGGAGGAGAGGATCGACCTCCTGGAGAAAGAACTTGAGATCGAGCTTGCGCCGCAGCAGAGGGAAGCGGTCTGTACCGCGCTTTCCTCGGGCGCGATGGTGATCACCGGCGGGCCGGGCACCGGCAAAACCACCATCCTTCGCTTTGTGATCCGTCTGATTGAGGAGGCCGGGCTGATCTGTGAGCTATGCGCGCCGACCGGCCGCGCAGCCAAGCGCATGGCGGAAGCGACCGGCGTGCAGGCACGCACGATTCACCGGATGCTTGGCTATGGCTTTGACAGCGAAAGCTTTGTGAAAAATGAGGATAATCCCGTCACTGCGGATGCCATCATCGTTGATGAGATGAGCATGGTTGACATTACCCTCATGCGCGCACTGCTCCGTGCCACACCGCCGGGCACGCGCCTGATCATGGTGGGGGACGCGGATCAGCTTCCCTCCGTTGGCCCGGGGAACGTTCTCAAGGATATCATCGAAAGCGGAATTGCGCCTGTCATACGCCTTGAGGATATCTATCGCCAGGCGGAGCGCGGCATGATCGTGGATAACGCGCATAGGATCAACCGCGGAAGGCAGCCTGAGCTTTTTTCGGGCAGCGAAGATTTTTGTTTTGAGGAGCTCGA
>CAZJYV010000066.1:5047-9761 GCA_964550295.1 uncultured Clostridium sp.
GGCAAAGGATGTTCAAGTGCTTTCCCCGATGAAAAAAGGTGCGCTGGGCGTAACCCAGCTCAACACGCGGCTTCAGCAGGCATTGAATCCGCCCTCCATTGTCAAGCAGGAGCATAAATTCGGCGAGCTTGTTTTCCGCGAGGGGGATAAGATCATGCAAACGAAGAACAATTATAAAACCAAGTGGAAGCGCGTATGCGGCAGCACTTGCGAGGAGGGCATGGGCGTTTTCAACGGGGATCTGGGTACCGTTATGCGTATTGATACGGAGGATCAAGAGCTGAGCGTTCTGTTTGACGACGAGCGCGAGGCCGTCTACGATTTTACCATGCTCGATGAACTTGCGCTCTCCTACGCGGTCACGATCCACAAAAGCCAGGGCAGCGAGTTTCCGGTGGTGATTATGCCGCTGGCGGGCGGACCGCCGCAGCTGCTGACCAGAAACCTGCTTTACACCGCCGTCACACGCGCGCGCGAGCAGGTCTATATCGTGGGGCGCAGCCAGAGTGTTTACGGCATGGTGGATAACGTGCAGATTCGCAAGCGATACAGTGCGCTCAGGCATTTTCTCTCAAATTACGTGATGCTGGACGGGATTGTACGATGAGCGGTCTTTTGGATTGGATTTTTCCGCAACATGTCACATGCTTTCTCTGCGGGAAAGAAGCACGGACCGATGCGCGCGGTCTGTGCGCGGCGTGTGCCGAAAAGCTCGTTTTTGCGGACGAGCAGCCTTGCCCCGCGGCGCTCGACGGTTACTCGGCGGGCGTTTTACTGGATGCGGCGACGGAGGACGCAATCCACCGCATGAAATACGACGACGCGCGGTATCTCGCGCCCTTTTTTGCGTCCCTGATCGTGGTGCCGGAAAGCTGGTCCGTCGAGGCGATCGTTCCCGTGCCGCTCCATCGAAAAAAGCTCAGGCAACGCGGCTATAATCAAAGCACCATGATCGCGGAGGAGCTGTCGAAAAGACTCGGCTTTCCCGTGGAGGAAGACCTGCTTTGCCGCGTGCGGGATACCGGCACGCAAACCAGGCTCGACGCGAGCGGACGGATAAAAAATGTGACCGGTGCGTTCGAGGCTTCCCCGCGCGCCAAAGGCAAGAATATCCTGCTTGTAGACGACGTGCGCACAACCGGCGCGACCGTCAGCGAATGCGCGCTTGCGCTTCGAAAAGCAGGGGCGAGGAACATATACGGCGTAACGGCTCTCGCGCGCGAGCTTGTGCTGCAAGCATCGCAAAAAAATGGATAACTGAACAATTCTGCGGGATCATCAAAGACCGCGCGCCCACTTTTTTGACAATTGGAATGATTGCGCATATACCCTCATAAGCATGAGCAAAGCTTGTTCGGGGGTATCATTATGTACGCATATATTGAGGAAAGAGTCCTGAATGTCGCGGAATACATCGTCGAGCACGGCGCAACCGTCCGCAGTGCTGCCAGGGAGTTCGGCATCAGCAAATCCACCGTGCATCACGATATGCAAACGAGGTTGAAAAACCTCGATCCCACGCTTGCCAAACAGGTTCGGGCAATCCTGGCAAAAAACAGAGAAGAACGCCATATCAGGGGCGGCATGGCAACTTACCTGAAATATAAGGGAACGCCCACGAAGAACGAACTTGACAAACGCACGGTAATCCTGTAACATATCAAAAAATAAGCCATCTAAGGGGAATTTGATGAAAGGTCTTCGCCCGTTTGCTACCGGCACCGGTATGAGCTGCACGACTATGATGATGTGCAGCCTGTTGCCGTACGCAAGCGTGAAGGAGCTTCGGTTCGTCTGATATAGCTTAAACTGTATGTAAGGCGGCAAGCGAAAACGCTTGCCGCCTAAATTTTATGCAAAAGAGTTTCAGGAGGCCGTTTATGAAAAAGTTCAACGTAGCGATCTTAGGCGCGACGGGAGCCGTGGGCAGGCAGATGCTGCAGTGCCTTGAAGAACGCGATTTTCCCGTGGGAAAGCTCAAGCTGCTCGCAAGCGCGAAAAGCGCGGGCATCAGGCTGTGTTATCGAGGTGAGGAAGTGGACGTACAGGAAGCGAACGAAGAAGCGTTCGACGGCATGGATATCGTGCTCGGCGCGGTACAGGCGCCGCTTGCCCGCCATTTTGCCCCTGCCATCAGAGCGGCAGGCGCGGTGTTCATCGATAATTCAAGCGCCTTCCGCCATGAAGACGAAGTTCCCCTCGTCGTCCCGGAGATCAATCCCGAGGATATCAGAAAACACAAAGGCATCATTTCGAATCCGAACTGTTCAACGATTATCGCGCTTGTCGCAGTGAACGCCGTCAATCTAATCTCTCCGATCAAAGCCATGTACGCAAGCACATATCAGGCGGTTTCCGGAGCCGGCGCGTTGGGCGTCGTGGAGCTTGAGGAGGAAACGCGCGCTATCGTCAACGGCGGCAGCATCAAGCCAAACGTGTTCCGTTATCAGATCGCGGAAAATCTCATACCCCAGATCGGCGGCTTTGAGGATGACGACTATACCAGCGAGGAAATGAAGATGCAGCGCGAGGGCAGGAAGATCGCCCATTTGCCGGAGCTTCGTGTGAACTGCACCTGCGTGCGCGTGCCAGTCATGCGCTCGCACTCCATTTCGATTACGCTGATCACAGAATCCCCCGTGAGTCCCTTTGAAGCGCGCGCCGCTATTGAGAAAGCGCCCGGCTGCAAGTTGGCGGACGATCCCGCGAATTGCGTTTACCCGATGCCGCTTCCCGCATCCGATCAGGATCTTGTATACGTCGGCCGTATCCGCCGCGACCTTGTGAACGAAAACGGGTTGACACTCTGGTGCAGCGGCGACCAGATTCGAAAAGGTGCTGCAACAAACGCTGTGCAAATTGCGGAGATCCTCATCGCTCCTTGATTATGATATAACACGGTAATCCGGCCGGGTCGTCAGATGCCCGGCCGGATTTTTCCGCATATGCGCGCTGCCGATGAAGAATAACCGGCGGAAGTATTTACAGGAATCGCGCGGAATGCTAAAATAGCATCGCACCCAATATTTAGTAGGTGCGCATGTAAAAAGATCAAACATGTTGTGGAGGAGTCTAAAAATGGCGGAGCTTTCAAAAAACGCGCTGACCGTGCTGGAGCGGCGGTATCTCACCAAGGACGCAAACTCGAAAGTGATTGAAACGCCTGATGGCATGTTTCGCCGCGTGGCGGACGCGGTCGCTTCGGGAGAGCTCGCCTATGACGCGAACGCGGATACGAAGGCTTTGTCCGATCGATTCTATGCCGTGATGGACAAGCTGCTGTTCATGCCCAACTCACCCACACTCATGAATGCGGGCAAGCCGCTCGGTCAGCTCAGCGCTTGTTTCGTGTTGCCCGTCGGCGATTCTATGGAGGAAATTTTTGAAACCGTTAAAAACGCGGCGCTCATCCACAAGAGCGGCGGCGGCACCGGGTTTTCCTTTTCACGTCTGCGTTCCGCTGGGGCGATGGTCCGCTCTACGGGCGGCGTCGCGAGCGGGCCGATCAGCTTTATGAAGGTATTTAACGCGGCGACGGAGGCTGTCAAACAGGGCGGCACGCGGCGCGGCGCGAACATGGGCATCTTGCGCGTGGACCATCCCGATATCAGGCAGTTCATCACCTGCAAGAGCGATTCGCATGAAATCACGAATTTCAACATCAGCGTCGGGCTGACGGAAGCGTTTATGGACGCCGCCGAGAAAGATGAAACCTACGATCTGATCGATCCGCGCACCAAGGTCGTCGTCGGCACGGAACGCGCGCGCGCGGTGTTCGACTTAATCGTCGATATGGCGTGGAAGAACGGGGAGCCGGGTATCATCTTTCTCGACCGGATGAACCGGGATAACGTCGTGCGTGAAACGGCGGGGGAGATTGAGTCTACGAACCCCTGCGGCGAACAGCCGCTGCTGCCGTATGAAAGCTGCAACCTCGGCTCTGTCAATCTGGCGAGGATGCTCAAGCAGGAGGGGGACGGCTATGCCGTCGATTACGACCTGCTCGGAAGCACGGTCGACACCGCCGTGCATTTTCTCGATAACGTCATCGAAATCAACAAATACCCGCTCGGCATCATCGCCGAAAAAACGCTTGCAACAAGAAAAATCGGCCTTGGCGTGATGGGCTTTGCGGACATGCTCTTCCGTCTCGGCATACCTTATAATTCTGAGGAAGGCATCGGAGCCGTCAACGACGTGATGCGCTTCATCAACGAGCGCGCGCACGAAGCGTCCATTGCGCTGGCGAAAAAGCGCGGCCCCTTTCCGCTCTATGATAAGAGTACCCTTGCGCGGGACGGCGTACCCTACCGCAACGCAACCTGCACGACCATCGCCCCCACGGGCACCATCTCGATCATCTGCGGCGCTTCCTCCGGCGTGGAGCCTCTGTTTGCACTTTCATTCGTGCGCAATGTTATGGATAATGACGAGCTGCCGCAGGTCGATCCGTTCTTTGCCGAAGTCGCAAAGCGCGAGGGGTTCTATTCGGAAGCGCTCATGCGCCGCATCGCGCGCGAGGGAACGCTCGCTCATATTGACGAGGTGCCGGAGCGGATCAAGCGCATTTTCGTCACCGCGCACGACATCACGCCGCAGTACCACATCCGGATGCAAAGCGCGTTTCAGCGGCACACGGATAACGCCGTTTCCAAAACCGTCAACTTCCGTCACGACGCTGCGCGCGAGGAGGTCGCCGAGGTGTTCACCCTCG
>CAZJYV010000067.1:0-9646 GCA_964550295.1 uncultured Clostridium sp.
ACGAGCTGTTCCCGCTGCTGCTGTTCATCGGCATCGGCGCGATGATCGACTTCGGCCCGCTGCTCTCCAACCCCAAGATGTTCCTTTTCGGCGCGGCAGCGCAGTTCGGCATTTTTGTGACGCTTCTGCTCGCGCGGCTCATCGGCTTTGAGCTGGGGGACGCCGGCTCCATCGCCATCATCGGCGCGGCGGACGGCCCCACGGCCATCTTCGTTTCGCAATACTTTAACTCACAATATCAAGGCCCGATCATGGTGGCCGCGTATTCCTATATGGCGCTCGTGCCCATCATCCAGCCGCCGGTCATCAACGCCATCACCACCAAAAAGGAACGGCTCATCCAGATGCCTTACCATCCCAAGGATGTGACCGCCACGACCCGCGTGCTCTTCCCGATTTTCGTTACGTTCATCGCCGGCGCGATTGCGCCTGCCTCCGCGGAGCTGATCGGCTTTTTGATGTTCGGCAACCTGATCCGCGAGTGCGGCGTGCTCGGCGGCCTCTCCGCCACCGCGCAGAAGGAGCTGGCGAATATCATCACGCTCCTGCTGGGCCTTTCGGTCGCCTTCAAGATGCAGGCCGAACTGTTCGTTACCCTCGAAACGCTCGCCATCATCGGCCTTGGTCTGTTCGCCTTCGTGTTCGACACGGTGGGCGGCGTGCTGTTCGCAAAGTTCCTCAACCTGTTTGTCAAGGAAAAGATCAACCCCATGATCGGCGCGGCAGGTATCTCCGCGTTCCCGATGGCCTCGCGCGTGGTGCATAAAATGGGCCGCAAGGAAGATCCCAGCAACTTCCTGCTCATGCACGCCGCGGGCGCGAACGTTTCCGGTCAGATCGCGTCCGTAATCGCGGGCGGTCTGATCATCACGCTGATTCAGTCCGTGTTGAATTAAGGAGGGATATCATCATGCTGCTTATCACACTCGCCCAGATCAACCTCAGTTGGAAGCCGGGAACGCTGTTGGAATCCCTTTCGATTCTTGGAAGGGGAATGCTCGGCATCTTCCTCGTGATTTGCGTCATCTGGATTTTTGTGGCGATCCTCAACCGGGTTTCCAAACAAAAAAATCCGTAAAAACGCTGCCCGGGGCGCGATGCTCCGGGCTTTCTCTTTATCAGACCCTGCGGAGGCATGAACATGACGGAACAAGCTTTTACGGAGATGGGGAACACCTACCCCGTCACGCTGGAATCCTCGTTATTTAACGAGCGCGGCGCGCTGATGATTACGGCCTATCAGCGTATCCTTTCCGGCGTTTCGGAACGGGATCTTGTGCAGAGCAACCTCGATGTGCCCGCGCTCGTCGCGCGCTACGGCGTATCATGGGTGATGCTTTCCATGAGCATCGAAATCCACCGTTCCATCCGGCGGGACGCGCAGCTTTGCGCCCGCACATGGCATTCGGGCAAGAACGGCTTGATTTATCGCCGGGAGATCGGTATTTATGATATGGAAGGAAACTGCGCCGTCTCGGCGTCGTCGTTCTTTTCCCTGTTCGATATCAAAACGCGCAGGATCTGCATGGACCCCGCCGTGCATGAGAAACTGAACCTTCCCGCCGGTAAGGAGCTGATCACGGCATCCAGCCGCCTTGCCAAACAGGAGCTCGCCTTTGCCCCGGTGGAGAAGCGCAGCGTCCGTCCGAGCTGGATCGATTACCTCGGCCATGTCAACAACGCGCGTTACGGCGAACTTGCCTACGACGCGCTGTCCGACGCGGAGCGCGAAGCCTTTTCGCGCCTGTCCCGGCTTGAGCTGTACTTTACGCGCGAACTCCGCCCGGGAAGCGAGGCGCTTATGGAACGTGCCGATTCAGGGGATGCGCTGTTCGTGCGCGCGTCCATCCTGCCGGAAAAAACGCCCTCGTTCACCATCAAAATGCAGTTTGGGAACAATTGAAAGGCGCGCCGCGCTAAAAAACGGCTTCCGTTGTGGACGGAAGCCGTTTTTGCTCGTATCGTCGCTCAGCTCTCCCGCTCACCGGGATACCAAAGCCCCCACCCGTGCCGGATGTCGTCCATCAGCGCCATCACGCGGATGGTCTCCGCGTGCGGCATATCCGCACATTCGAGCGCGCCCGCGCGGATTGCGTCCACCGCCGCCTGCACCTCGTATTCATAGCCCGTGATCTGCGGCGGGCAGAGGGTTTCCTCGATGAGCCGGTGATCTTCATCATAAACCCGCAGGGATTGGAAGTTGTTGATGTTCTCCACAAGGGCGTATCCGGTCTCCCCGTAAAGCGCGCCCAAACGGTCGGTCGGGGAAAGTACGGAAAAGAAAAGGGATGCGACCGAGCCGTCCGCATACGTCAGCGCGATGCTGCCCTGCGTGTCCACGCCCTTATCGCTCATCACGGCGGTGCTTGTGATGTCCCTGACGTTGCCCCCCATCACGATCGAGGCGAAGGTGAGCGTATAAACGCCAACGTCCAGCAGCGCGCCGCCGGCAAGGGCGGGTTCCATCACCCGCTCCACATGGGCGACGGGATAGCCGAGGTTGCAGGTGAGCGCGCGGATTTTGCCGATCTTTCCGCTTGCGCAAAACGCCTGGATCGTTTTTGCCATGGGCATATAGCGCGGCCAGATCGCCTCCGTGACGAATACCTTTTGTTGCTTTGCATAGGCAAGAACCTCCCGCGCTTCCTTCGCCGTTTTGGTGAACGCCTTTTCGCAAAGGATGCTTTTGCCGCCCTCGATGCAAAGGCGCATCTGCTCCGCATGGTGGGAGTGCGGCGTTGCGATATAAACGAGGTCCACGTTCGGGTCCTCGATCATCTCCCGATAGGAACCGTACGCTTTTTCAAAACCGTATTGCTGCGCGAAACGCTGCGCCTTTTCCGTTTCGCGGGAGGCGACGGCATAGGGCAAAACAGAGTCCATGCGCAGAATGGTGTCCGCCATGCTGGCTGCGATGTTGCCTGCCCCGAGGATTGCGAAGTTGAGTTTTTTCATGATCGTGCCTCCGTTATGGCAGTGCATGCCGTTAAAATCCGTTTCGGTCAATTCTGTGCGACATGGAATCGATGTCGGACGCATAAGACAGGGCGTTGTCGTAACTGATGCGCCCTTTGCGGTACAGGGCGGCGATGCTCGAATCCATGCTCACCATGGTTTCTGGATTGGCGTAGATCACGTTGTCGATCTGGTGGGCTTTGCCCTCGCGGATGAGGTTGCGCACCGCGGGGTTGGCGAACATCACCTCGAACGCGGGCACGATGCCGCCGTCCACCGTGGGGATCAACTGCTGGGATACCACCGCCTGCAGCACCATGGATAGCTGCACGCGCACCTGCTGCTGCTGACCGGACGGAAACACGTCGATGATCCTGTCCACCGTTTTGGCGGCGCCGACCGTATGCAGGGTGGAAAGCACATACTGTCCGGTTTCCGCTGCGGTCATGGCGATGCTGATGGTTTCATAATCGCGCATCTCGCCGAGCATAATCACGTTTGGCGCCTGCCGCAGCGCATAGCGGAGGGCGGACTTAAAGTCCTGCGTGTCCTGGCTGATCTCGCGCTGGCTCACGATGCTTTTGTCGTTTTTGTACAAAAACTCAATCGGGTCCTCAATCGTGATCACATGGAAGGGCAGGGTTTTGTTGATCCTGTCCACGATGCAGGAAAGCGTGGTGGACTTTCCGCTGCCCGCGGGACCCGTGATGAGCACGAGCCCTTTTTTGACTTTATAAAGGTTGATCACGCTCTCGGGTATGCACAGAGTCGCGGGATCGGGCAGTTCGTGCCGCACAAGGCGGATGACGGCCGCGTAGGACCCCCTCTGGCGGAACACCGCCGCGCGGAAACGCCCCACGCCCGATATGGACAAGGAAAAATCGTCATCCCCCGTGGATTTGTAGCGCTCCGCGTTCCGGTCTCCGGCAAGCGCGTACAGCTCGCGCACGAACGCCTCCGTCTGCGCGGGCGTGAGGGAAATGCCGCCGCGCGGACTCACCACACCCGCAATTTTGAAGGCAAGCGGGGAACCCGGCGCGATAATCACATCCGATACGTTCAAGTTGAGCGCTTCCAGCAGAATTTTTTCAATCATCGATCGTCACCCCATCCCATATAAAAGGTAGCTCTGTGTATGTCAGGTCTTCGGTCACGATGGTTTCGTTCACAAGGAGCGTATAGCCCGTTGCGTCGTCCGTGATGCGCACCTTTGTTTGAATTGCCGTGTAATCGCCGATCTTCGTGTAAAAGGTGATATAGGCCGCGCCGTTCTCCTCGGTGTAGCTGTATTGCTCGGCGGCAAACGCGTCGGCGGGTGCGGGTCCCTGCAGGATGCCTTCCCCGATCAATTCGTCCAGCCGCGCGAGCCTTCGCTGGCCGTTCGCATCCGCCGCGTACCACGCGGCGGTGTTGACGCCCGTGCGGGTTGCAAGACGCATCTCCGCGTTCGCGCTTACGAGGGAGAGCGCCGCGAAGCACGTCAGGCAGAGGATCACGAAAATCATGATGATGCTCGGCGCGCCGACTGCCGTAAAACTCTGCGAAGGATATTTTGGCTTTGCCATGCGCATCATGTGCCGCCTCCCGCATAGCTCGCGCAGCCGAGGGTATAGATTGCCTCGCCGTCAGCCTGCCCTATGGTGACAATCATCTCGGAAAGGCCGTTTTCCCGCGCGCAGTCCAGCCGGATGATGTACTGCTCAAAGCTGCCGGGCTGAAAACTCGCGTCAAGCCATGCCTCATACCCGCCGTCCACGGGCGCGGCGCCGTAGCGCTCGATAAAATCCTCCTCCGGCGAATCGGAGGCGCGCACGATTTCCGCCGCGCTGCCGGCCGCGAGGATCGCGCCGGAAAGCTCCGCCGCCTCCTTGGCGCGGCGGTCCGCGCTGACGAACAGCGCGATGATCACCGTGGCGGAAAGCGCGAAGAACAGGATCACCGCCATGATCTCCACAAGGAACGCATAGCCCCCTCCGTCACGTCCGCTCATTGCGCATCACCTCCGCCCGCGCGCAGCGATACATCGACCCTGCGCATCGTGCCCTCCCATGTGCTGGCGGTGAAAACGAAACGATCCTTTTCCGGCTGCACAAAGGTGAAATCCGCAAGCTCCGCGATCGTCTGGCCCGCATCGGGGATGAACGCGGCGCTCACCGCGATGTATTGCTCCATCAGCGCGCCGTTCTGAAAATAGATGCATACGACGTTTTCCTGCGCCGCGTCCCACAGGCAGAGTACGGGCAGGCCGTTCGCATCCTCGATGGTTGCGGAACCCTCCCCGTCGTGCGCGTGCAGTTTGTTGGTGACATAGCAGAGGGATGCGCGCAGCGCGTAGCCGTCATCCATGCGCGCGACGACGCGCTCATATACGCGCGCGCCGTAGAGCACCTGCAGCAGCGACAGCAGCGCGAACAGGGTGAAAAGCATCAGCATCGCGGCGGTTGATGAAAGTTCCCGTTTACCGTCCCGCACGGCGCGTCACCTCCTCACAACCCAGATGTTCGGGTATACGTTGGGCGCGAACGCCTCGTGATAGATATAGTATTTGTTTTGGTCAACCTCAAGGCCGTAGTTTTCGATGAGGTAGCCGATGTCCGGCGGATAAAAGCCTTCCATGGCGTAGCAGGCGACAACCGCGCGGTTCACGCTCTGCTCCACAATCCGCAGTTCCTGCAGTTCGGTGCCCTTCCTCGCGTTGTTGATGCCGATGAGCAGCAGGGTCAGCATCCATGTGAAGATCGCCGCCGTTACCAGCAGGCTGCTCCACCACGGAAGACTGCGATGCTTTTTTTGAGCGAGCCTTGGCATAAACAGCCTTTCTTAGCCGATACTGGTCATGATGTCCATCAGCGGCAGCATGACGCTCAGAAGAATCGCGCCGATGACGATGCACAAAATCGCAACGAGCGTCGGTTCGATCACGCTCACGATGCGTGAGATGGAGCGGTCGATCTCATCCTCGTAGATTTCCGCGATTTTACCCGTCACGCTGTCCAGCGCACCCGCGCGGAAGCCCACGCCGAGGATGTGCGCGTACATGCCGGAAAAAAGCCCGCTCTCCTCCACCGCTCTCGAGAAGGAAGCGCCCTGGGCGATCGCCTCGCGGCAGGCGAGGATCTGCGCGCCGACGCGGAGGTTGTCCACGATGCCGGGCAGCGTTTCGAGCGCGCCGTCGATATCGTATCCGCTCTCCAGCAGCATCGAAAGGGCGAAGGCAAAGCGTCCCGTCGCCACCTTTGCCGCGAGTTTGCGCGTAAGCCCCAGCCGCGCGAAGGTTTTCATGATGGCCGCGTAGCCGGACGCGCTTCTGAGCTGGATGGAGAGCCAAACGCAGAAGGCGAGCATGATCGCGGCGACGCCAAGGGCGATATAGCCGGCGATGGTGCCAAAGGACGAGATATCGGGCGACACCGCGCCCGCCGCACCGCCGAGGTCGGCAAACACGTCCGCAAACACCGGCAGCACCTTGATGAGCAGCACCGCGATGACCACGATCATGATGCCAACGAGGATCATCGGATAGAACACCGCCGATTTGATCTGGTTTTTCACCGCATGTTCGCGCTCGTAATACAGACTCAGCGACTGCATAACCGGCTCAAGCTTACCTGCGGCCTCGCCGAGGGAAACCATGTTCACCAGATAATCCGGGAACATGCCCGTATCCTTCATGGCGGCGGCGAGTTTGCCCGCGCTTTGCACGGCAATGCTCAGCTGCGTCAGCACGGGATCGTCGCTTTCCTTGGCCATGGCGGCGACGCCGTCCGGCAGGAACATGCCCGCATGCAGCACGAGCGCGAGCTGCGAGCAGAATACGGAAAGCTCCTGCGCCGTATAGGGTCTGGCTTTGTTCACCCCCGCCATATGATACCTCCCCGCGTGGATTTCATCCTGTTCCTGTATCAACATCAAAAGACCGCAACGTTATTTTATAATAACATCGTTGCGCTTACAAGCGGTGTTGCCGTGTAACCGGAATTATTTGCCGTTTTTATGCGTTTGCGGTGGCGACGAAGCTGACCGCCGTGCCGCAAACGCGCGCGAGCACAACATCCCCGATGCGGACGGGCGGCTCCGCAACCACGGGTTTAAGCGCGTCGAGCGCAGCGAAAATCAGCGTCTTGTCGATCGGGCGGTCGGTTTTAACGGGCAGCGGCTCGGTGCGTCCCCTGACGCGCACAAGCGCCGTCACCATGCGCACGGGATGGATCAGTTCTTCCCGCGCGTAGGTTTCGCCCCGTTTGCAGGAATGGCCCGAAACGGATACGACCGCGCCGTTTTCCACGTTTGCCGTCATGCGGCAGCCCATGGGGCAGTTGATGCAGATCAGTTCTTTTTCCATGTTATACCTCGATGCGCACGGTAACCGGCGCGTCCCCCGTACCGAGGGTTTTCGGCAGGAGCGTGATGCCCGCCATCTCGCCCGGCACGAGGATCTTTTCCCGGCGGGAGAAGATCTCAACGCCGTTTCGCTCCGCAACGATGCGCGCGCCCTTGTAGACGCCGCGCGGGCGGAACATCAGCCGCACGGGTTCATCCGGGTTTTCCCCGATGAACTGCGGAACCGGACCGCTCACGCCGGGGCCTGCCAATACGGGCGCGCTGCCGCGCGCGCGCCTTTCGCCCATCGCGAAGCGCGCCGCGTTTTTGCCTGCGCTTGCCGCCTCCTCGGATACGAAGTCCACAAGGTCGTGCACGTGCAGCACGTTGCCGCAGGAAAAAATGCCGGGTACGGCGGTTTGCAGCGCCTCGTCCACCTGAGCGCCGCCGGTTGCGGCGCAAAGCGGTACGCCCGCCGCCGAGGCAAGCTCATTTTCCGGCAGCAGACCGACGGATAAAAGCAGCGTGTCGCACTCGAACGTCTGCTCCGTGCCGGGAATGGGGGAGAGACACTCGTCCACTTTCGCGACGGTGACGGCTTCCAGCCGCTCTTTTCCTTTTATATCGATGACCGTGTGCGAAAGCATCAGGGGAATATCAAAATCGTTGAGGCATTGCACGATGTTGCGCGTCAATCCGGCGGAATAGGGCATCAGCTCCACGCAGGCGAGGACCTTTGCGCCCATGAACGTCATGCGGCGCGCCATAATCAGGCCGATGTCGCCCGAGCCGAGGATGACCACGCGCCTGCCCGGCATCAACCCCTTGCGGTTGACGAGCTTTTGCGCGTTGCCGGCGGTGTAAACGCCCGCACAGCGCGTGCCGGGTGTGGCGAGCGCGCCGCGCGGCCTCTCGCGGCAGCCCATGGCAAGCACCACCGCGTCCGCGCGGATCCGCTCCAGCCCGTGTTCGCGGCTGACGACCGTGGCAAGCCGGTCGGCCGTCAGATCGATCGCCATCGCGCCGCATTGGATCGCCAGCCCCGCGGCCTTCGCTTTTTCCAGATACCGCTCCGCGTATTCGGGACCGGTCAGTTCCTCATGAAAGGTGTGCAGGCCGAAGCCGTTGTGGATGCACTGCTTGAGGATGCCGCCGGGCGCGTCCTCGCGGTCCACCACAAGCACGCTGTCCAGGCCCGCTTCCTTGGCGGCGATGCCTGCCGCAAGGCCTGCGGGGCCGCCGCCGATCACGAGCACGCCGACTTTTTTTTCTGCCATGCTCATACGCCCGCGCCTCCCTGCGCATCCTCGAATATGCTGCCGACAACCAGCTTCGAGCCGCCGCCGCTTTTTGTGATGTCCGTTTCCGGCACGCCCAGTTCTTCCGCGAGGATTTCCATCACCCTTGTCAGGCAAAAGCCGCTTTGACAGCGCCCCATGCCCGCGCGCGTGCGGAACTTGACCCCGTCCACGCTGCGCGCGCCGACGGGGCGGCGGATGCTCGCGCGGATCTCCGCCTCGGTTACGTTCTCGCAGCGGCAAACGATTTTTGCGTAATCCGCATCATCGGCAATGGCGCGCGCGCGCTCGGCGGCGCTCATCGTGCGGAACTTGGGTATGCCCCTGCGGATTGGGTCGAACGCCCTGTTTTCGGGGGCGCGGAGCCGCTGGGCGACGCTTTCCGCCAGATACACGGCAATCGCCGGCGCGCTCGTAAGGCCCGGGGATTCCACGCCCAGCGCGTTGAAGAAGAAGGGTGCGTCCCCCGGCTCGCCGAGGATAAAATCATCCCGCTCGCAGTGCGCGCGGATGCCGGAAAACGTCGTGATGAAGCCGCGGCGGGGAAGATCCTCCCACGTTTTAACGGCGTGCGCAAGCACTTTGGCAAGGCCCTGCGCTGTGGTGGCCGTATCTTCCTTGTCGGGGATATCCTCCGCCGTGGGGCCGAGCAAAATCGTATTTTCCACCGTGCGCGCGACCAGCACGCCTTTGCCCATGGCGGAGGGCAGTTGAAAGATGGCGCTCCTGAACAGGCCGCCGTACTTTTTATCCACGATATAGTATTCGCCGCGGCGCGGCGCGATGGTTTGCTTTTCCGAGCTGACCATGTTGTTGACTGCATCCGCATGCACGCCCGCGCAGTTGACGACGGCGCGCGCAAAAAACGTTCGCTCCCCCGATCGGACGACGTATCCGTCCCCGCGCCGCTCAACCCCGTCAGCCGGCGTATCGCGCAGGATCACGGCGCCGTTTCGCACGGCGTTTTCGGCATAGGCGATGGTCAGCTCATACGGGCTGACGATGCCGCCCGTGGGCGCCCAAAGCGCCGCGACGGCGTCCGCGCCGATGCTCGGCTCCATCTCGCGCAGCTC
>CAZJYV010000068.1:0-9595 GCA_964550295.1 uncultured Clostridium sp.
TAGCAGAGCGCAGCCTGCATCGTGCCCGGAAAACCGTATTCCCCATCCGGCGAAACGCGGGTCAGACAAAGCCGATCTCCATCCGCCTGTGCCTCCCACATGCCGAAGCTGAAGCCGCGCCCGCCGCCGTGGAGGCAGTTGCCGCCGTCGTTATCGATGAGCCGGTATTCCCGCCCTGCAAGCGTGAAGCGCGCGCCCGCGATGCGGTTGGCGACCCTGCCGCATACCGCGCCCATGTAGGACGCGCTTTGTTCATAACCCGCAACGGCGTCAAACCCGGCGACCACATCCCGAAGCCCGCCGCGCTTGTCGCGCACGCAAAGCGCCTGCACCGTGCAGCCGAAATCAAGAATATCCGCGTATGCGCCGGCGGCGTTGGTCAGGCGAAAGCGCGTTACGCGCTCCCCCCGCGCCGTATGCCCGAAGTTAAACGAGCGAATCATCGCAGCCTCCTGTTTTTTCGATCAGCATCCGGGCGGCAAGCGCGAAGCCGCGCCCGCCCCGGCCCTGTGTGATGTAAGTGGGCAGGCAATGCATCCTGTCCGCAAAATCCAGCACGTTTTCAACCCCGCACGCGTTGGGGAAAAAGGAAAACATCGGCTCATCGTTGGGCGAATCGCCAAAGAAAAGCACGCGCGTTTTCATATCGTCCGCAAGGGCGATGCTGTCAAAATACAGCTTTGCCATCGAAAGCTTATCATACGTTCCGTACCACGCGTTGACGTGGATGGAGGAAAGCTTGCATACCGCGCCCTGCTCACGGCAGATGCGCATGATCGCCGCAACGGTTGCATCCGGCAGCCGCGGTGCATCCTCCGCAAAGTCAAAGGCAACGTCGTACGCGCGGCAGAACTGATCCCGCGCGAGCCGCGCATCGGGGACGGCATCGAACACCGCGCGCTTGAGCCGCTCCAGCGCGGGGGCGGGGTCTTTTTCCGCGTTCGGGTGGACGAGGGTGCGGATGGCGTTCTCCCCATCCCGCCAGAGTGTGAACGCGCCGTTTTCGCATATGACAGCCTGCACAGGCCACTGGCGGACGATCAGATCGCACCAGCCCGCAGGCCGCCCTGTCACGGGCACGAGCGCGTAGCCCGCACGATGCAGATTCCACATCGCGCCGTATGCTTCGTCGGTTAGTTTGCCGCCGTTTGTGACCGTATCATCGATATCGAACAGAATAAAACGGATGTTCCGCGCGTCGTCATACGGGATCCGGCTGAAAGGTTTCATATCCATGTGTTCCATTATATCAGCAAACATCCATTTCGGAAGGCTTTTTATTGCGTCTGAACACCGCCGGCCGAGCCATGTTTGAATCGGCTGCCCCGACCTGCCGTCATGCGGCGCGCCGCGCCCGCTTACGCGATGATCCGCGCCATACGGATGAGCGCATACTTGATGAAGTGGATGTTGCGCTCGTCGAACGCCGTATCCTGCGCGGTGTGGAGTTTACCCATGTAGAGCATGCCGCCCCGCGTTCTGCGCAGCGCGGCGATCGCCGTGCCGTATGTGAAGTTCACCTGATCGGAGGGATAGAAGGTATCCCGCGGCGCCGCCGTTTCGACTTCTTTCCCTTCGCCCGACACAAAGCACTCCTGCAGAATCTTTTCCAGTTCCGCCGTGCATTTTTTCGGCAGCGCCAGCATGATCACATCCCCGTCGGACACGCAGTCGAGGTTCATCACGCAGACGTTTTTTCGGATGCGCGGATATTTGCGCGCGAATGCCGAAGAACCCAGAAGGCCGAGTTCCTCGTTGTCAAAAAGCACGAAAGCGACTTTTTCACGAAGCTTCTCGGGCATGGCAAGCGCGGTTTCGAGCACGCCGATCACGCCGGATGTATTGTCGTTGGCGGTGTGGCGGTTAGCCGGGCCAAAGGTGAGAAGCAGCGCGAACGCCGCCATCATGCCGCTGAAAAGCGGCAGAAAATACCTGCCGCTTCCACCGAGGACCGAGGGCAGGCAAGCGACGACCAGCGCCAGGGCGATGAGCATGATCGCCAGCACGAACTGGTAGAGCATGTAGATGGTGACGTTGCGCGGCGTGATAAAATTGGGCAGCGGCATGACCGCGCACGTATCGTAATGCGCGGCGATGACGAGCTTTGCCTTATCCGGGTTGCCAATGATGATGTTGCGGCTGAGGAACAGCGTGCGGGAAACATCCAGATGCGCGCTGAGCCCTTCCTTGGCCAGCGCGGCGCACAGAAACCCGACGAAGGCAAGCTTGCGCCGTTTTCCCTTCCTGATCTGGTAATCCCTGAAAATGCGCCGCGAAAGATCCGTCATAAGCTCTTTGTTTTCAGCCCTTTCAAGTGTTTGGCAAGCTGATCCCCGCAGGAGGTGCTGTTCCGAAACGCGTGGGGCATGGCTGATCCGTTCCGTCTTTCTTTGGTTTATTCTTTGACCCAGCGACCCGACGCGCCGCAGGGTAACACGAGTCCGCCGCGCGCGATGGGCAAGCCCACCTCGCCCGCCTCCGATTTACCGCCCGCACCCGCGAGCGCCACGCGCAGCACGTCCGACAGGACGCTGGGCGCAAGCCCCGTTGTATACGAATTGATGAGAAAAAAGCGCGCGTCCGGAGAAAGGAGCTTCACGCATTCCGCAACGAGGGGATACAGGCCTTCCTCAATCTTCCACATTTCGCCCGAAGGGCCGCGCCCGTAGCTGGGCGGGTCCATGAGGATGCCCTCGTAAAGCCGCCCGCGCCTGCCCTCGCGCTGCACGAACTTCATCACATCGTCCACGATGAAGCGCACAGGCTTGTCCGTTAGGCCGGAAGCGGCGAGGTTGTCCCTCGCCCAGGCGACCATGCCCTTGGCAGCATCCACATGCACGACTTCCGCCCCGGCTTCTGCCAGCGCACAGGTCGCGCCGCCCGTGTAGGCGAACAGATTCAGCACGCGTGGCTGCTTCTTCGCGCCGCGCACGACATCGGCCATCCAATCCCAGTTGACCGCCTGCTCGGGAAAAAGGCCCGTATGCTTAAAGCCCGTGGGCCGCACGATGAAGGTGAGGTCCCGATATCGGATGCGCCAGCTTTCCGGCAGCGATTTTCGATATTCCCAACCGCCGCCGCCGGTTTGCGAGCGGGTGTAGATCGCGTCCGCCCGTTCCTCAGCGCCTTCGCCCATCGGCCAGAGCGCCTGCGGGTCGGGCCGCAGCAGCGTCACGCCGCCCCAGCGCTCCAGCTTGTTGCCGGAACCCGCGTCGAGCAGCTCGTAATCTTTCCAGGAATCAGCTAAATACATAGTTACTCCGTCTTTATAGCGAATAGCGAATCGTGAATAGTGAATAACCGTTATGTTCTCTTTGCGTTTGAGCAAAATAGCGATTCGCTATTCGCTCACGTTCCCGGCATCATGCTCAGCAGGAAGTTCGAGCGGTAGAAAAAGTTCGAGAACAGCGAGCCATCCACAAGCTCCGTCACGAAGGAGAGCTTGCCAGCCAGCACGATGAGCGCCAGGGGCAGCAGCATGAAGATCAGGAACACCGCAAGGATGCCCCGAATGAGGCCGAGGCCGCCCGCAAGCAGCTGGTCACCGGAACGAAGCTGCGGGAACGCCCACGCATAATCCACCCCGTTGATCAAAAACGCCAGCAGGACGCGGAACACCGCGAAGAAGATCAGGAAGGAAATGATGTTGATGAACACGCAAACGATCGTTTGATTGAAGTAATCGCCAAGCGTTTGCACGCCGTCCGCAACGAACGCTTCCCGCGCCATGTTCTTGGTGATCTGCCGCGCCATGGGATACGGCAGATCCGCGTTTTCGAGGATTGCGGAAAGCTCCGCCGCGCTGATTTCGGAAATGTTCGTTTTGGCCAGCTCCACATCGCCGACATATTCGCTGCCCTCGGTGTAGTAGAGCATTTGGTTGTAAAGCCCCTCGTTCCCCTTGATCGCGCTCGCCCCCGCAGGCAAAAAGATGAGTGCGAGCAGCCATGAGAGGATATACGCCGCAATGCCCAGCAGCGTGGCGAGGAAGCCCTTATAAACCCCGGACAGCACGAAGTACGCGAAGACCGCGATGATGGCAAGATCCAACAGGTTCACAGAGCGCCCTCCTTTCTATCCGTTTTGCAAGAATGGTTCACCTGAGCGTAATGAGCTTCATCGAGCCCGCAGATTCCGCAAGCAGGCGGTTTTCATCGAGTTTGACTACTCCGTCGCAGACAAAGCCAAGCGGATAACTCGCCTGCGCCAAGCCCAGCGGGGAATAAACGGTCATCGTGTCCGCGGTGAAAGCGTAAAGCTTTCCGTTCGCGGCGGCGAAACCCACCGTGCCTTCGGGCAGGTTGATCTCGCGCGCGGTCGCTTCGGCAACATCCCCTTCCGCCGCGCTGTACAGCTTGACGCGGGTCACCTCCGCCGCGTTCCGCTCGACGTAGACGAACAACGGGGCGGAACCTGCCGCCGTATAGTCGGCGAGGCGGTATCCGTAGGTCAGCAGGCGGTAGGCCTCCCCGCTCACGCCCGCGTCGCAGCGGATGAGATGGCTTGTGCCTGCGATGAAGATGCTTTTTTCCGTGAACACGACCCGATCCACCAGCTGTCCCTGCACGGACATAACGCCGCTCATCGAGGCGCGCGGCACGCCGGCGCCATCCACCTCATAGGTATAGGTGGTGATGGTGTTCACCGGCACGCTGCCCGATGAATCGAGCATGAGCGTCCAGAGCAGATCGCCGGAGGAGGTTTCGCGGAGTCCGCAGTCCACCAGAAGCTGCGCGCCCTGATCGATCCTGTCGATGAGCGCGCCCGCCGCATCGTACACGAGCACCGCCGCGTCGCCCGCGCTATCCTGCCGGATGACGGCCGCGTGGGTTGCTCCGCAGCGGATGCCCAGCACCGTACCCCCCGCGTCGATCACATCGCCGACGCCGATGATCTGCACGCTGCTGCCGGAATAAAGCGCCGTCATCGCGGAGCTGGAGCAGAGGGACACATCCGTCGTACCCAGCTGCATGCTCTTTGATCCCTCATCCGGATCCGCCGGATCGTAATAGTTGAGCTTGTCGTCCGATATATAGTAGAAGCCCGTTCCCGTGTAGGAGTAATCGGACGCGCTGAAAAAAGGCAGCTCCGTCACCGTTCCGAAGGAGTCCTTATCCCGAACGAGCGCGGCGATGCCCGCCGACACGCCGACAAGCAGCGCGAGGACGAGCGCGATCAGCCCGACGCGCCGCAGGGTCAGCGCCTTGTTTGCGGAACGGTAATGCTTTCTTGCCATCAGTCCCCCGTCAGGAGCATCAGTGCGCCCGGCCGCACGGTGAACGTCGCCGGCGTCGTGCCGATGAGTTCCCCGTCCAGCTCCATCGGCGCGGCCGACGGGCCGCGCGCGCATATGCTCTTCGCCTTGAAGTAAACGAAATACTTCGTATATTTCAGGTGGTTTCCCTTGGTATAAATCGGAAGCAGCCAAAGGAACACCGGCCTTGTGACCTTTTTCAAAATGCAGACGTCGAACAGCCCGTCCGTGGGGTCGGAGAGCGGCGCAAGCCGGATCCCGCCCGCGAAGCGGTTGCCGTTGCACACCGAGAAAAGCGTCGCGGTGACATCAAAGCTTTCGCCCGCATCGGTTTCAACATGCACCTCGGTTTTGGAAAGATGCAAAAGGGCTTTTAAAATCCCGAGCATATAAGGCAGCATGCCGGTGCGGTTTTTTTTGAACGCTTCGGTGTAGCGCACCACGTCCACATCGAAGCCGAAGCCCGCGACGTTCATAAAAAATGCGCCGTTCATATCCCCCGCGTCAATCGCGCGCGCCTTGGCGTTGAGCAAAACGGAAACGAGCCTGTCCGTTTCCTCAGGCAGTCCAATCCCGCGCGCGAAATCATTGCCCGTGCCGAAGGGCAGTATGCCCAGTTCCGTTCCCGGCGCATCCGCAAGAACGCCCGCCACCTCGCGCAGGGTTCCGTCGCCGCCGACGGCGACCACGCACGTTTCGCCCGAATCGAGCGCAGCGCGCGCGAGCGCCACTGCATGTCCTGCATATTCCGTAAAAGCAAAACCGTAATCCGCGCCCCGCTCATCGAGGATTTTGCGCGCCTGCTCAAAGCGCGCCCTGCCCCGGCCTGCGCCTGAGATGGGGTTGACGACGAAGTACAGCCGCCTCATCGCGCCGCTTCCCCGGGAACGAGCACGCGCAGCGCGCCCGGCAAAACACGGAAAACGGCGGGCGTTGCGTTCTTGAGATCCCCGTCGTAGTTGAGAACGCATTCCTCCCGCGTGGACACCCGCAGTTCCTTCGTGCGGAAATGGTGAACCGCCGGGTTGCCGATATGCTTCCCCTTGAGGAAGCCCGGCAGCAGCGCGAGGAACCTGGGTACGGAAAGCCTGTCCACATACACGCAGTCAAGATACCCGTCAAACGGATCCGCCATCGGCACGGCCCGCATGCCGCCCCCGATGTACTGCCCGTTGCCCACGGAAAGGACGATGCCTTCGGTTTGGATCGTTTCCCCGTCGTGTTCGATGGTCATGCGGATCGTGCGCAGGTGGCGCAGCGCGTCGAGGATGCCCAGAAAATACGGCGTCATGCCGCGCGGATATTTTTGCTTATACTTGAGCGTTCGAACGAGCACATCCACATCGAAGCCAATCCCGGCCACGTTCACGAAAAACGCGCCGTTCGCCTCGCACGCGTCCATGTTCTTCACGCTGCCGGAAAGCAGCGCTTCAACCGCCTTTTGAGGATCGGCCGGAAATCCGACCACGCGCGTGAGGTCGTTGCCCGTGCCAAAGGGCAGCACGCAAAGCACGCTTTCCCGGTTGACGAGCGCGGAGGCGACCTCGTTGACGGTTCCGTCCCCGCCGACGGCGACGATGCGCGCGTATCCTTCGTCCGCAGCGGCAGCGGCGAGCTGCGCCGCGTGGCCGGGACGTTCGGTATAAACGGTTTTGAAGGAAACGCCTTTTTTCTCAAGCAGCGCCCGCACGGTTTCGTACTCCGCCACGGCCCTGCCGGATCCGGAAACAGGATTCACAATGAAGAAGAATTGTTCCATCGGCTTCTCCGCACGCGTTAAAGTAGGGTCTTTCATCATTTATGATAATCCAAAACCGCCCGATTGTACAGGTTGAGCATGTAAAAAAGCTGTGACGCATGATATAATACCGCTGTATCATAGCATGCGGAGGTTGATTATGCTGTTTACCAAAGCTCACGGGCTGGGCAACGATTTTGTGATCGCCGACGATCGGCGCGGCGTGTATTGCGCAGATCTTCCCGCGCTGGCGCGGGAGCTTTGCCACAGGCGCACGGGCATCGGCGCGGATGGGCTGATCTTCGTGCGGGAGAGCGAAAGCTGCGATGTGCGCATGCAACTGTTCAACAGCGACGGCAGCGAGGCGGAGATGTGCGGCAACGGCGTGCGCTGCTTTGCCAAATATGTACACGACAAGAACATCGTTCCAAAGGAGCGCTTTTCGGTTGAAACGCTCGCGGGTCCGCAGCTCATCGAGCTGAGCGTGGAAAACGGCGTTGCCGTCACCGCGCGGGTGAATCTGGGCAAGCCAGAGCGGAAAAAGCTGCTGATCCCGATGCTGGGCGAGGGCGAATGCGTGCTGGAAAAGCTCAACGCGCAAGGCAAGGTGCTTACCTTTTCAACGATTTTGCTCGGCGTGCCGCACGCCGTGGTTTTTGTGGATGAACTTCCCGCAGGGGAAGATCTTTGCCGCATGGGACGCGAGATTGAGCGCAACCCGATTTTTCCGCGGGGCGCAAACGTCAACTTCACGCATGTGCTCGACCCGGAAAACGTCGAGGTGCGCACATGGGAGCGCGGCTGCGGCGCGACGCTCGCCTGCGGCACGGGTTCCTCCTCCGCCGCAGTCTGCAGCGCGATTGCGGGCTTCACGGGCAGGCACGTCACCGTGCATCTGGCGCTGGGCGAGCTGGATATCCTTTGGGATGCGGATGGCAGCGTCTACATGACCGGCCCCGCGGCTTTTGCCTTTGAGGGAGAAACGTGCTGAAGGTCCTCTATGAGGATAACCACCTGCTCGTGGTGGAAAAGCCCGTCAACATCCCCGTGCAGGCGGACGCCTCCGGGGATGAAGACCTTTTGAACGTCTGCAAAGCCTATATAAAGGAAAAATACGGCAAGCCCGGCGAGGTTTACCTCGGACTCGTGCATAGGCTCGACCGCCCGGTCGGCGGGGCGATGGTGTTCGCCCGCACCTCCAAGGCGGCGGCGCGGCTGTCGGCGCAGTTCGCCTCCCACGGGGCAAAAAAACAATACGCGGCGCTCGTCGTCGGCTCTCCCGCGCCGCAGGAAAAGCTTTCCGGCTTCATCCTCCGGGATGAGGCGACAGGCAGCGCGCGCATGGTATCAGGCGATGCCGTGGGCGCGAAAAGCGCCGCGCTCGAATACCGCCGCCTGAGCGCGAGAGAAGGAAAAACCCTGCTCGATGTCGCGCTGCTCACGGGGCGTCACCACCAGATCCGCTGCCAGCTTGCAGGGGCAGGCTGCCCCATCTGGGGCGACCAGCGCTACAATCCGGACGCCGTGCCGGGGCAGCAGCTTGCGCTGTGGGCCTACGCGCTTGAGATCGATCACCCGGTCAAGCAGGAGCGCATGGCGTTTTTCTCCGCCCCGAAAGGCCGCGCATGGGAGCCGTTCGCGGACGAACTCGCCGCGCTCGGCGCGGGAGTGCGCCTCGTATTTTGCGACGGGGATCTCCTGTGCGCGGACAAGGACGCGGGCATGAGCGTTGCCGATGCGGACGGCGGGGATTCCCTCGAGGCGCGGCTCAAACGCGCGTTCGGCGCGGATGTGTTCCCCGTCCACCGGCTCGACGTGGCAACTGCCGGGCTTGTTCTGTTCGCGCGGAACAGCCGCGCGAAGGATGCGCTCGACGAGGCGATCAAAACGCGCGCAATCCGCAAATACTACCGCTGCGAGGTACACGGCCACCCGAAAAAGGATGAGGCGGAGCTTCGCGCCTGGCTCGTTAAATCCGCGGAAGATGCGATGGTTGCCGTGTATGACAGTCCCCGCCCCGGCGCGAAGGAGATCGTCACCCGTTACCGCGTGCTTGCGCGCAGGGAGGAAACCACCCTTCTTGAGGTGGAACTCGTCACCGGGCGCACCCACCAGATCCGCGCACACCTCGCGCACGCGGGCTTGCCCCTCGTGGGGGATGACCGCTACGGGGATCGCGACAGGGACAGGCTCCTTTGCGCAAAAGGGCTGACGCTGCGCGCGGTTCGGCTGGCGCTTGCCTTTCCGAAGGACAGTTGTCTCGCGCGGCTCGACGGCACGGTTATTTCAATAGAAGATTGAGGGAATCCTATGAAGAATTACGGCGTATTCGACATCATCGGCCCGCGCATGGTGGGCCCGTCAAGCTCGCACACGGCAGGCGCGGCAAAGCTTGGCAAAATGGCAAACCGCATCGCGGGCGGCGACGTGAAAAAAGCGCACATCATGCTTTACGGCTCATTTGCGACGACGGGGCGCGGCCACGGCACGGATAAGGCGATCGTCGCGGGCATTTTGGGCATGGAGCCGGACGACCCGCGCCTGCGCTACTCGATTTTGCTTGCCAAGGAAGCGGAGGTCGATGTGAGCATCGAGTATTCGGA
>CAZJYV010000069.1:0-6109 GCA_964550295.1 uncultured Clostridium sp.
CGGTCAACGGCAACCCGCTCTTTGCAGCGATCGTCGCCACGGCGTTCGCCTACGAGGGCTGGATCATCGCCACCTCCATCAACGCAGAACTTCGTGACGCGAAGAAAAACCTGCCCAAGGCGCTTCTCATCGGCGCCGCCATCGTGATGGCGATCTACATCCTGTACTACATCGGCATTGCCGGCGCGGTGGACAAGGCCGTCATGATGGAAAGCGGACAGAACGGCGCGAAGACCGCCTTCTCGAACATCTTCTCCAACGTCGGCGGAACGATCCTGTTCGTGTTCATCATCGTTTCCTGCCTCGGCACGCTCAACGGCCTGATGATGGGCTGCACGCGCGGTTTCTACGCGCTTGCGGCGCGCAACGTCGGCCCCCGCCCGGACATCTTCCGCCAGGTGGATGCGCAGACCAACATGCCCACCAACTCCTCCGTCATCGGCGTGTTCCTCGCGGCGTTCTGGCTGCTCTACTTCTACGGCGCAAACCTGACCAATCCCTGGTTCGGCGCCTTCTCGTTTGATACGAGCGAGCTGCCGATCGTCACGATTTACGCTTCCTATATCCCCATGTTCATCCTGTTCATGGTCAAGGAGAAGGAGCTTTCCGCCCTCAAGCGCTTCGTGGTTCCGTTCCTCGCGCTGGCAGGCTCGGTGTTCATGGTCATCGCCGCCGTCTGGGCGCACGGCCTGAACGTCAGCGACAACCTCTTCCAGATGCCGATCTTCAACTACCTGATCGTGTTCGTCGTGATCATGGCAGCCGGCGCGTTCTTCGCCAAGCCCAAAGAGGAAAAAAAGTAATCAACAGCTTGATTCAACAAACAGCGACCCCCGTTTGAAGCGAGGGTCGTTTTTTTACGCGGGGAAAACGTTGTGGGGCGCGCATTGGGGTCGTAGGGGCGGATATCATCCGCCCGCGTTTGGGGGTGCGGATGATAACCGCGGGCGAACCCATTGGGGGTGACAGTGCCGTTTGCCAACGAACATTCGGAACAGAAACGGCGTTGTTCCCGCGCAAACGGGACCGTCCCCCGGGCATAACCGCGGACGGATGATAAACGCGGGCGCGCCCATTGGGGGTGACAGTGCCGTTTGCCAACGAACATTCGGAACAGAAACGGCGTTGTTCCCGCGCAAACGGAACCGTCCCCCGTGCATAACCGCGGGCGGACGATAAACGCGGGCGGCCACATTGGGCCGCCCCTACATTCCGCCGCAGCGGCGTTCTTGATTGTCAATTGTCAATTATCAATTATCAATGACCAGTATGCCTTACAGCGCAAAATGGATGAAGCGCAGCGCCTCAAACCAGTTGTCCGTATCGAATTCGACCACGCGGGCGTCGGTTTGCTTCGCGCCGGGATAGTAGCTCGCGCTGAGCGCCTTCATGTGCTCCTTATAGTTCAGCTCAAGGTGGAAGTGCGCCGGCATGGGATACATGCACTGTTCTTTGGTATGCGCGGCGACGGATTTGGCAACCGCTTCGCGGATGGTGCGCACGGCGACATCCGGATGCATGCCCAGCGACCCGCTGCCTGTGCCTTCCGAAACGGGCACGACGGCGATGTTGGGGTTGACGCTTTGCAGCCATTCACACAGGCCGCGGTCGCCGCAGGCGCAGTACACCGGCACGCCCACATAGGAGGCGGTGAGGCAGTTCATCATCAGCTCGCTCATCAGCTCCCCGTTGAGCTTGATGAAGTTGCAGCCCGTTGTCATCGTGTGGGAAAGCGGGTTGCCGTTCATCTGCGCCGCGCTGTGGTAGCCCGTGAACACCACGCCGTCAAAACTTTCATCCAGCCCGAACATCATCGAGAAGGGATGCCTTGCCCAGCCGCGGAACACGCGCGCGTATTCGGGCAGCTTCCTCGGGTTGAGGTTGCGGCCGGAATCGTGCGCATCCTTGACGAGCACTTCGGCGGCGCCCGCGTCGTGTGCGCCCTCGCAGGCGGCGGCAACCTCGCGCGTCATCTGATCCGCAAAATAATCGTAGTCATGCGCCTTGTCGCGGTCCGTTTCATCCCAGTGGACGATGCCCGCGGTTCCTTCGATATCCGCGCTGATAAAAAGTTTGTTCATGGTTTTTTCCTCCTTCATCATGATCGCACGTCCCAAAAGACGCTGCGTAAAAAACTCAGCCGTTGATGTAAACCCTCTGCGCGCGCGCGGTCACAAGGCAGGTCAGCTCATAGTTGATCGTGCCGACCTTCACGGCCGCCTCCTCCCAGGTGATGGAATCCCCGCCGATGAGGGTCACTTCATCCCCGCGCTTCACCTTGTTGTGATCCACGAGCGCCATGGACATATCCATGCAGATGCGCCCTGCCTGCGGGTACTTGACGCCGTTGATCGCAACGGTCGTGCTGCCGGAAAGCCGCCTCGGATAACCGTCCGCATAGCCCGCAAGCATCACCGCCGTGGTGAACGGCGCGTCGCCCCTGAAGGTGCGTCCGTAGCTCACCGTCGCGCCCGCCGGAAAATCCCGCACCTGCGACACGCGGGTTTTCAGCGTCATCACCGCTTTGAGGGGGCCTTCCTGCGGCGCGCTGTCGGGATACATGCCGTAGAGCATCACACCCTCGCGCACCATGTCAATCTGCGTTTCGGGGTGATACAAAATGGCGGCGCTGTTGCTTGTGTGGCAGGTTTGCGGGCGCATGCCCTTTTCTGTGAGGTCGTTCATCACAACCCTGTAATTGTTAAGCTGCCACGCGGTAAAATCATCCTCGCCCGGGGTGTCCGCCACGGCAAAGTGCGTATACATGCCCGTAACCGCAATGCCTTCAAGCCCGATGATCCGCTCCGCCGCCAACGCCGCCTCGTGCGCCGCGGCTTCGCCCTGCGCAAAGATCCCCGCGCGGCTCATGCCGGTGTCCAGCTTGATGTGCGCCTTCACCCGCACGCCCGCCGCGCGCGCCGCAGATGCCATCTCAACGGCGTGGCTTTCATCCACGAGCGTCTGCTCGATGTCGTTTTCGGCAAGCGTTTGGGCGTATTCCGCCGCGGTATAGCCGAGGATGAGGATCGGCTTTTCGATGCCGCCCTCCCTCAGCTCAAGCGCTTCCGCAAGGCAGGCGACCGCGAACGCATCCGCGCCGTGTGCCTGCAGGACGTTTCCGCAGCGCACCGCGCCGTGTCCGTAAGCATCCGCCTTGATCACGCACATCACTTTTTTGCCGCATGCGCGCGCCAGGTTAAAATTGTGCAGCAGGTTTGCCAGGTCGATTTCCGCCCAGGTCCGGGCGGAAGAAGAAATGCCGTTCATATTCTTTTTTATGCCTCCGAAATAAACGGGCCTTTTGGCCCTTCGGCTATCAGTTTATCGCTTCATACAGGCGCTGTCAATGACGCGCAGCGTTAAGAAAACGCCGCGCCCATGCCATGCAAAAGTCGTTCCGCCTGCCGCGCCGTTGACACGAACGCACGTTTCTGCTATTATTGTTTAATGTTAAAATTATTTTATGTTAAAAGGAGTTGATGCCATGAATACACGCGCCGCGTGCTATGAAACGCTGAACCATTTTTTCGTCAGCACGTTCAACCGGATCCTCGCGTGGGAGGAACGAAGCATGCGCGCCGCAGGCCTTGCGAATCTTTCCGTTAAGGAACTGCATGTGCTGGAGGCCGCTCATGATCTTGCCCCAAAAAGGCTGAACACCATGAGCCAGATCGCCGCGCGGATGGATATTTCCGTCGGCGCGCTGACAACGGCCGTGGGCGTACTCGTGCGCAAAGGCTACCTCACGCGCGGAGGGGATGAGAACGACCGCCGCATCGTCTATATTTACCCGACGAAAAGCGGCGGGGACGCGCTCAAAATCCACGAAGAATTCCACCGGAGGATGATCGGTGAGATCATGAACGTGCTCGACGATGCTTCCCTTGCGGCGCTGACGGCATCCGTAGACCAACTCGACGGGTTTTTTCAAAACCCAAACTATGAAAAACAGGAGTAATGTAAAATGGCAGTTATCATCACAGACAGCACCAGCGACCTGTCGCTCGCGCAGGCGGAGGAATTGGGCGTTGAAATGCTCAGTCTCCGCGTGAACTTTGGCAACGATTCGTATCTGGATAAGCGCGAAATTACCAACGAGGAATTTTACAAAAGGCTCACCTCCTCAAAGGAGCTTCCCACCACCTCGCTGCTCAATCCGGAGGATTTTATCAAGGCGTTCAATCAGCACCCGGATGAGGAAATCCTCGTGATCACGATTTCATCCGAGCTGAGCGGCACGTACCAGTCCGCCGTGCTCGCCAAGGAAATGCTGGGCCGCACGGATATTTACCTTGTGGACTCCCGAAACGCTTCCGTTGCGCTCGGCATGCTGGTTCACCTTGCCGTAGAGCGCAACAAATCGGGAATGCGCGCGGAGGACATCGCGGCGGAAATGCGAAAGCTTACCGAAAAATTGCGCTTGATCGGCTTGGTCGATACGCTCAAGTACCTCGTCAAAGGCGGGCGGCTGACCAAAATTTCAGGGTATGTCGGCGGCATGCTCAACATCAAGCCCATTTTGATGATCGTGGACGGCAAGATCACCCCCGCATCAAAGGCGCGCGGCGACAAAGACGCCTTCGCGCAGATCGTCAAAATTGTTTACGAACAGCACCCCATGGATAAAAGCCTGCCCGCCGCCTTCTCGAGCAGCTGCGAGGGCATGGACAGAATGGATTCTTTCATGCGCGCGCTCGGCATTGACGCGCCCGTCAGCACGCTGGGCAGCGTATTGGGCACACATGCGGGTCCCGAAGCGATGATCTTCGCTTATTTTGAAACCTGATTCATCCGCAATCATAACAAAACCGCCGGGCATTGCCCCGGCGGTTTTTCATTGATCGTATCATCCTGCGGGGTGCGAAGAATCCGCAATTTCCCCGTTATCCTCTTTACCCCTGCCACTGACCCGGAAGCTTCAGCTTGGGCATGTGCGGGAAGGCTTGATCGTATTCATCCACCCGGTCCGGCGGGAGGTTCTCGAAGGTTTCCGTCTCATAAAACTTGCCGTGTATGCCGGCAAGCCCGTCGGGCTGCAGCTCGATGCCCATGAACGCGGAAAAGTTTTTGCCTTGCGGCGTGGTGATGCCATAGACCTCGCACGGGCGGAACCCGAAGCGCGGGTAATACTCCGGCTCGCCGTAGATGATGATGGCGCGGTGACCCGCTTGTCTGGCAAGCGCCATGGTTTCTGTTAATAGCGCGCCGCCCACGCCCTTTTTCTGAAAGGCGGGATCCACGCACAGCGGACCGAACGCGAGGACGGGCGTTTCTTTCTCATTGCCGGCGACGCGCGCGACGGAATACCAGATGCCGCCGATGATTTTTCCATCCAGCTCCGCCACGCGGGAGAGCGCGGGCAGATACGCTGCATCATTGCGCAGCAGATGCACGAGGTAGTGCTCGTCGCACCCGGGGCGGTGCAGGTTCCAGAAGGCGCGTTTGGTCATCAGCTCCGCGGCATAAAAATCCGCGGCGGTTTCTTCTCGGATGACAAGGTTTTCAATCATCAATCTGTCCCGCATCCCGTCGCCCTTCCCGGCAAAAGCCGGTTGGAGGGCCGGATGCCGTCCTCCATAGTATGTCGTCACTCGCGGAACTGATACTGATAAAGTCCCGCGTAGATGCCGTTTTTGACGATGAGTTCTTCGTGCGTGCCGCGCTCGGCGATTCCGTCGCGGGTGAGAACGATGATCTCGTCCGCATTTTTAATCGTGGACAGCCTGTGCGCCACCACAAGGCAGGTGCGCCCGCGGGCAAGCTCGGAAAGGGACTGCTGGATGAGCATTTCCGTTGCGTTGTCCAACGCGCTCGTCGCCTCGTCGAGGATGAGGATGGAAGGGTTTTTCAAAAACACGCGCGCGATGGAAATGCGCTGTTTCTGCCCGCCGGAAAGCTTGATGCCGCGCTCGCCCACGTTCGTGTCATACCCTTCGTCAAGGGTCATGACGTATTCGTGGATGTTCGCCTTCTTCGCGGCGTCGATGATCTCCGCCTCGGAAGCGTCGAGGTTGCCGTAGGCGATGTTCTCCCGAATGGTTCCGTTAAAGAGGAACACATCCTGCTGCACGATGCCGATGTTTCTGCGCAGCGAGTAGCGCGACAGGTC
>CAZJYV010000069.1:6119-9532 GCA_964550295.1 uncultured Clostridium sp.
GGATATCGGTGTTGTCGATGGTGATGCGCCCGCTGTCGATCTCATAAAAGCGGGGGATGAGGTTGCACAGCGTCGTCTTGCCGCCGCCCGAGGGGCCCACGAGCGCCACGGTATGCCCCCGGTCGATGTGCATGGTCAGGTGGGAGATGACCTTCGCGTCCTGATCGGCCGCGTCGGAGTTGAGGTAGCGAAAGCTCACATCCTCGAAGTCGATCGTGCCGTTGAGGAATGCGGCTTCCACGGAGCCGGTATCCTCCTCATCATCCACTTCCATAATCTCATGGAAGCGGCGGAACCCCGTCATGCCCTCCTGAAGCTGCTCGAACAGGGAGATGATGCGGTTGATGGGCTTGAGGAACATGGTGATGTAAAGCAGAAACGCCGCGAAATCGCCCGCGTCGATTTTGCCGTAGTAGAAGAACAATCCGCCTGCCGTGAGCACAACGAGATACAGAAAATCGTTGAAAAGCGCCATGCCCGCGCCGAATGTGCCCATCGCGCGGTATGCGCGGCTGCGCGCTTTTTTATAACGCTCGTTGGCGGCATCGAACTTGTCGTTTTCATGCGGCGCCGCGGTATAGGAACGGGAAACGCGGATGCCCGCGATGGCGGTTTCGATGTTGGCGTTGACCTCCGCAACCTCCTCGCGGGTTTTGCGGAAGGCCGTGTTCATTTCGGTGCGGATTTTCCACGCAAACAGCACCATGAAGGGCAAAATCGCAAATACGATCAGCGAAAGGTAGATGTTGATGTTCGCCAGCATCACAAACGAGCCGATGAGCATGATGCCCGATATGAACACATCCTCCGGCCCGTGATGCGCAAGCTCGCTTACATCCTGCAGGTCGCTGATGATGCGGCTCATGATGGAGCCTGTTTTGTTTTCGTCAAAAAAGGAGAAGGGCAGTTTTTGCAGGTGCAGAAAGATATCGTGGCGCATGTCGCCCTGCATGCGGACGCCCACGATATGACCCCAATACTGGATGATGTAATTCAGCCCCGCCTTTATCAGATAAATCACCAGCAGCGCCGCCGCCCATGTGAGCATGAGCCGCAGCTCCTTATTGGGAACGTAGGCGTTGATGATGTTTTTTGCGATCGTCGGGTAAAACAGGTCGCAAACCGCCACCAGAAAAGAGCAGATCATATCGACGGCGAACAGTTTTTTGTGCGGTTTGTAGTAGGAGATAAATTTTTTGATCAGTAACATGAGTCCCCCATTGAGCGTTGATCGCGCGTGCCTTCACGCGCAAACAGGGAGGCCGGCTGCGCTGCCGACCCCGCCGAATCCATAAAAGCGGGCGTATCGCCTTAGGAAACGATATCCCCCTGGTGGGAAATGAGCGCGGCGTCATACACGCCTTCCACACGGAGAAACTTTTCAACAAACGAGGTTTCATTCTCGTGCAAACGCACTTCCATCGTCAGCTCGATGCCGTCGCGCTGCACGGTTTTGCTTTTGAGCCTGCCGCCGGGCAGCTGCTTGACCATCTGCTTGATCTGGCCGGAAGCGGCCTCGTCGTAGTGGATGATCAAAAGGTACGGCTGCGTTCCCTTGCCGCGGAAAGCGGAAAGAAGGATCATCACCACACCGATCACCACCGCCGCGATCACCGCCACGTCGTAAAACTTCGTGCCGACCGCGATGCCTTCACCCACCGCCCAGAACATGAACACCGTGTCGATGGGGTCCTTGATGGCGGTGCGGAAGCGGATGATGGACAGTGCGCCCACCATGCCCAGCGAAAGCGCGAGGGAGTTGTTGATGAGCATGAGCATCAGGGAGGACACCATCGTGAGCATAATCAGCCCCACGTTGAAGTTCCTCGAGTACATCACGCCGCCGAAGGTCTTTTTGTAGATAAAGAACAGGAACAGACCGAGAACCAGCGCGATCACAAGCGTTGCGACCACCTGCAGCGGGTTCATGGTTGTTGTGAAGATATCGCTGAATGTGAAATCCATATCTTGCGGTTTTCCTCCTTATTTCACAGCTCAAATTGCCTGCACAGGGCGTATTTGCTCACGGCGCTGCGCGCATGCGCGTCGCTTTGCAGCAGCGAGCGGATATAGGTTGGCAGGAAGCGGTTGAATTTTATCTCCAGCACCATATCGTAGTCCGTGATGACCGGATACGTCGGCACATTGGGGTCGAACAGCGCGGTGGAGCGGAAGCCCGTGCGCACGTTTTTGTCGAAGGTGACGCGCACATCCTGCGCGGAAAAAACGTACGCCTCGCGCATGTAGTCCACGAGCACGACCGGGCGCAGCGGGCGCAGGGAAAACTCCGCGAACATACGCCGCGCGAAGGGTTCCGGACGGCGCAGGAGGAAGGTATAATCCCCGCGCCGCAGCGTTTCGTATTCCGCGCGGGTGAGCGCGACGGACTGCTTGTAAATGTAGCTGCCTTCCTTGTGCTTGCACTCGAGCTTGATCGCGTCGTCCTTCATGTTGTAGATGCGGATGCGGAACTTGTCCCGCCCGTCCACGCCGTCGATCTTTTCGCGCAGGGCGCTGTCGTTCAAATCGTCGAAGTAGAGGCTGCGGATGAAGTACTCCCCGCCGTTTTGCGCGGCGTTCCGGTCCTGCTCCATTGTAAGCGAGAGCTTGCGGTGAAGCAAGGTGTAATCGCCTTTGTTGATATAATATTTCAGCTCGTGCCTGTATCCGGGCGTGCCTTTTTCGCTCATCCGAACACCTCCTGCATATATGCGTCCGAAAGGCCCAATTCGCTTTGCAGCTGGTCGAGTATAACGGCGGGGCGTTTCTCGGCGAACGTCCGCAAATACGCGATCTGAGAGACAAAGCTGTTATAGCTGCCCAGGTTCTCTTTGGGCTGCGTAACGCCCATGAAGGCTGCCCCGTTGAATTTCTCGCGCTCGCGCTCCATCTCGGGTTCTACGAAGGCGTAAAGCTCGTCGATGCAGCGGTTCACGTTTTCGGCGGAGAAAGCCGTGTCGAGAAGCTGCGCGAAACGGCGGCAGAAGGCGTCCTTCCATTCGCTGTTTTTCAGAAGCGCATTGAACAGGCCGCTTGCGGCCGGCTGGTTTCCGCGCCTGAGCGTCACGGTCTTGTGCTCATAATTGGAGAAGCCCCAGCAGAAATCATAATAGATCCATGTCCATTTGCCGTCCGGCAGCTTATAGTACTGGATGTTTGCATAATCGCTGTTGCCGGTGTACAGCTCGCAGATCATGTAGTCCATGAAACTTTGAACGTCCACCCGTTCGCAGACATAGGCATATGCGGAGCTGTCCGAAAGGTCGTGCGCGTCCACATAGCTCATCAGCGCCTTCCATTCCTCGCTCGTTCCGTAGCTGACCCTTGTGCTGGCCTTTCCGATGATCAGATCGAAGTTGTTCTCCGTGCCCTCGTGCTGGGCGACGAAGAAGCGGTTGCGCTTTTCCTTCATG
>CAZJYV010000070.1:0-557 GCA_964550295.1 uncultured Clostridium sp.
GGAATGATCGGCTATCATATCCAGCAGGGCCTTTCCAAGGTGCTGCGCGCGCGCGGGATCAAAAAGGAAGTCGTCACCGTGGTGACGCAGGTCGTTGTTGACCAAAACGATCCTAAGTTCAAGAACCCGTCGAAGCCCATCGGTCCCTTCTATACGGAAGAACAGGCCAAGCGCATCGCGAATGAGAAGGGTTATGTCATGAAGGAGGACGCCGGGCGCGGTTGGCGCAGGGTCGTTGCCTCCCCCATGCCGGTAGAAATCATCGAACTCAACGCGGTCCAAGCACTGACAGCCGCGGGCTTTATCGTTGTGACCGTCGGCGGCGGCGGAATCCCCGTCGTGCGCGATGAAAACGGCGTGCTTGCAGGCACAGCCGCCGTCATCGACAAGGACCTTGCCAGCGAGCGTCTTGCCGAGGATATGCAGGCCGACGCGCTCGTCATCCTGACGGCGGTCGAGAAGGTCAGCATCAACTATAAAAAACCGGATCAGAAGGATCTGGATACGCTCAGCGTCGCGGATGCGAAGCGCTATATTCAGGAAGGGCATTTCGCGCC
>CAZJYV010000070.1:567-9188 GCA_964550295.1 uncultured Clostridium sp.
GGCTCCATGCTGCCCAAGATCGAGGCCGCGCTGATGTTCGTCGAGAGCAAGCCCGGCAGGCGCGCCATCATCACCTCGCTCGATAAGGCCGCGGAAGCGCTGGAGGGACGCGCAGGCACCGTTATCAAGTAATTCATGCATCAGGGAGGGTGACTATGAGCTCATACCGCAACACGGCGGGCGTGAAGGTGCCCGAGGTGTTTCTGCCCCGTGCGGACACGGATATGGCGAAGTGGGCGGTCGTCGCGTGCGACCAGTTCACCTCGCAGCCTGCATACTGGGAAGAAACAGAACGCATCGTAGGCGAAGTGCCGTCCACGCTGCGCATGATGCTGCCCGAAATGTATCTGGACAAGCCCGGTGAGGCGGAGCGCATCGCGGCCATCAACGCCACGATGAAGGAATACCTCGATACGGGTGTGCTTGAAAATAAAGGCGAAGGGTTTGTGTTCGTGCGCCGCACCGTCGGCGGACGAAGCAGAAACGGCCTGATCGTCGCGCTTGACCTCGAACAATACGATTATTCCAGGGGTTCGACCACGCTCATCCGCGCGACCGAAGGCACGGTTGTGGAGCGCATCCCCCCGCGCCTGCGCATCCGCAAGGATGCGCCGCTGGAACTGCCGCATATCCTCGTGCTCATCGACGACCCGGAGCGCACGGTGATCGAACCCGTCGCGGCCTCCGTCTGCCCGCACTGCAAGGCGTACGATTTCGATCTGATGCAGGGCGGCGGCCATGTCGAGGGCTGGTTCATCAATAATGAAGCGAAGATCGAGTCCGTCCTGCGCGCGCTTGAACGGCTCGCTTCCCCTGAGGTATTCCGGGAGAAGTACGGCTGCGACCAATCCCCCCTGCTTTTCGCGATGGGAGACGGCAACCATTCCTTAGCCACCGCAAAGGCAAACTGGGAAAGCCGCAAGGCGAGCCTTTCCGCGGAGGAAATGGCAAACCATCCCGCGCGCTACGCGCTGGTGGAGCTGGAGAACGTGCACGACAAGGGCATCATCTTTGAGCCGATTCACCGCGTTTTGTTTAACATCGATGCGCAAAAGACGCTTGCTTGGCTGCAGGAAAGACTGGCTTCCGAAAACGGCGGCTGCGCCACGGAACTGTTCGCGACCAAAGCCGAATGCGATGCCGCGGCGGCGAAGGCTGAAGGCGCGGACGCACACATCCTGCCCTTCGTGGTGAAGGAAGGGTTCGGCTTCTTTAAGGTCGCCAAGCCCGCAGCGCAGCTTGAGGTGGGAACACTGCAGAGCGCGCTCGACGGGATGCGCAAGGATATCGAAGGCTTTTCGATCGACTATATCCACGGCGCGGATGTCGTGCTCGATTTGGGTTGCAGGGAGAACAACATGGGGTTCCTGCTGCCGCCCATGGAGAAGGACGCGTTCTTCCGCACTGTGATCTTTGATGGGGTACTCCCGCGCAAGACCTTCTCAATGGGGGAGGCAAACGAAAAGCGGTATTATCTCGAGTGTCGCAAAATCTCGAAATAATGGTATAATGGTGAACAACGGGGCGGAGCAGTTCCGCCCCGTTTCAAATTTAAGCAAAAGAACGCTTGCCGGTGCTGCTGCTCCGGCTTGCGGCGGATTGGGCAGGTATCATGGAGGGGATCTGGAATTCCGTATCGGCGGTGCTGCTGGTACTGATGATGGTGAGCGTCGGTTATTTGTTCGGGCTTGCCGGCTGGATGAAGGCGGAACACAAGTCTATCGTGATCCATTTTCTGATCTATATAGCTGTACCGTGCATGTGTATAAAAAACGTGTTCGGCAACTTTACGCAGGCTATGTTCGCCAACGCAGGCATGCTGCTGCTGGTTCCCATCCTTTTTAACCTCGTGACGTTCGCCGCCTCCATCGGCCTTGGCAGACTGATGAAGATTTCCGCCAAACGCTTCGGTGGATTTGTGGTGATGTGCGCGTTTTCCAACTCCCTGTTTATCGGCTATCCGATCGCCTATGAGTTGTTCGGGGATGCGGGCGTTCCTTACCTGATGTTTTACTATATCATCAACACGGCTGCGTTCTGGCTGCTGGGCAGCATGCTCATCTACCGCTCGGGCGAATCCGGCAAGGCATTCTCCCTCAAGGGTACGCTTAAAAATCTGATATCCGCGCCGCTGGTCGCGCTGCTGGGCTCTATCGTGCTGCTCTTATTGGGCGTAACGCTTCCGCGTCTTCTGATGACCTTTGCAGATTATATGAGCAGTACGGTCACGCCGCTCGCGCTGCTGTACGTAGGCTTTATTATCTATGAAACAGGGCTGAAGAACATCAAACCCGATGCCGGCATCTGGGTCGCGAGCGCGATGCGCTTCATCGCCGTACCCGCGCTGATGCTTGTTATGTGCAATGTGTTTGGCATCACGGGACTTCCGAGGAGCGTTTTCTTCATCGAGGCGGCGATGCCCGTCATGACGCAGTCCGTCGTGGTATCCGGCATCGCGGGTGCGGACGAGCAGTACAACGCGCTTGGCATGAGCTTTACGACGATTTTATGCCTGATCGCGATTCCGATCCTGATGCTGATACTCGGATAACGGAAGCGGAGGAACAATCAAATGAAAAAACGTGCCAGCACGAAAAAGCAGAGCCGCATCCTCTATACGCTCATATGCGGGTTGCTCAAGCCATACCTGAAGTTGTTTTATCGTTTTTCCGTACCGAAGGACGCGCCGGCGCTTCCCGAAGGACCCATCCTGATGCTCGGGACACATTCATCCAACCTTGATTTTCTCTTCGCTCTGCCCACGCTCAAAAAAAAGCGCTTCAACATCGTGGTGACGAGTTATTTTTTCAACAACGAACGGCTTGCAAAGCTGCTTCGCCTGTTCCACTGCATCGAAAAGGAGCAGTTCCGCGCGGATGTTTCAGCCATCCGCGACATGCGCGCCTCGATTAAAAACGGCGCGAGCGTGCTCATCTATCCCGAAGGCGAGGTCAACGGCACAGGCCGCTGCGAAAAGCCGGACAGGAATATCGTGAAGCTTTGCCGGATGCTCGATGTGCCGATTTATGCCATCCGCACAGCGGGAAGCTACCTGACGCGCCCCAAGTGGGGGCCGGTCATCCGCAGGGGCAAAGTCACGGCCGCCGTCGAGGAAATAGGCGGGGTCGAGGCGCTTCATGCGATGGGCGACGCGGAGCTGTATGAGCGCATCTGCGAAAAACTCCGGCACAACGATTACGAATGGCAGGATCAGAACATGATCCCGTTTCCGCACAAGAAATGCGCGGAAGGGCTGCACAACATGCTCTATCTCTGCCCGCGCTGCGGCAGCGAGTTTGTGATGGATACCCTTGAGGATGAGATTTTCTGCGAGAGCTGCGGCAACCGCGGCTATATGGATCAGTACGGCTTCCTGCACCCCGTTGGCAGGGATGATGTCATTCCCCGCACCGCGCCGGAATGGATCGATTTGCAGCGGGAACGCATCCGCACGCAGGTTGCCGCGGAAGGTTTTTCTCTGTGCGAGCGCGCGTACCTGCAGTTTCATAACAAGCGCAACAGCGTGGAGCATGACGACGTCGGCGAGGGGATCGTCAAACTCGACTGCGAGGCGTTGACCTATGAGGGGACCTGCAACGACGAGCATGTGATCCTCGTTTACCCGCTGACGACCTTCGCCAAGCTGCCCTTCACGATGGGGGAGCAGTTCGATGTGCCCAACCCCGTGCGCTACACGAGCATCAAGCCCATGAATCCGCGCACGGTCGAAAAGTTCGTACTCGCGGTACCCATTATCAAGGAAGAAAAATAACCTTGCATCTGATTTCATAAAGACATAAAAAAAGTGGCTTGCGCCACTTTTTATAAACTGCATTTATTTGCGGGAAGTTCTCCGTTTACCGAATCCCGCCAAGAGCGCGACACATGCTGCAAATGCTCCAAACAGGAGCAAGCCGAGCCGATTTAAAGAATTGTCGCCGGTCTCCGGGATGTCGGCAGGGCTGGGGTACGGATCGGGACTTGGGAGCTGCGTCAGCGGCTGCGTGGGCGTGGGGTTTTCGTTGCCATTCGTCGTTCCGTTGATCACAATGGTGATGTTGCGTATGGCGACCGCCTGATTTGCATCCAGCACCATGATTCGGAGATACGGGTCAAAACCATACATGCCGGCTGCGCTCGGCGTTCCGCTGAGTACGCCGGTGCTGCCGTTCAGCACCAATCCCGGCGGTAGCGTGCCGTAAAGTACATAAAAGGCATAAGGGGTCGTTCCGCCCGTTGCTGTGAAGGTATAACTGTATGGTACCCCTATGGTTCCGTCGGCCAAGCTGGTTGTGTCTAACGTGGGATGGGGCAGCAAGTTTTCAACCCATCCACTGGTCAGGGCCAACGGCTCATTGTCCGCGGAATGCACCGTGCCGGGTGTATATGTGAAAAAAAGATCGCTGCCGGTTTCGCCACCTTTGACGGTGATTCCCAATGTCAGCAGGATTTTGGTGGTATCTGTTTGAAGAGTGGCCGACTGTACATTCTTGTTCTGGCCGAAAAGTCCGGTCACGGCAAACCCCGCAGCCCCGGCCTCCGGCGCCGCCATCGGCTTGTCGAACGTCAGCTCAACATGACCGCTCGGGGTAACACTTGCCCCGATCAGCGCAGGCGGATCTGCGGCCAGAGCCGTGAGCGGCAGGAACCATATCAGCATACAGGTCGCCGCGAGGAGGAATAAAAGTCGCTTTGTTTTCATAAGCAATGTCCCCTTCCAGATTTGTTTTATCGTTATCCCTAAAAGAACAACTATCACACTTTAGGATCTCTGTCAATGGGAGGCGGCTGGAATTTCCATAATAATGTTTATTTGCGCATATATTTCGTAATTTACGGCGTAACGTTATTTTTGTTAAAGTAAACAATCTGTTACGCGGGTGACGCGCACGGTTGTTTGGTGTATAATAAACGGGTGATTTTTACGGCGGATTCCGCCGCGTTTGAGGAGGAGCGTGCTTGAAAAGATTCAAGTCGCTGAGTTTGCTTGTTTTATGTGCCGCGCTTGCGTTGTCCGGTGCCTGTCAGATGCCGCGGAACGCGGCTGCGACTTCGGGTATCGTTGATATCCAAGCACCCACTGACTCGCCTGCCGTTGCTGCAACACCGGATCCGGCAACGCAAACCGTTTTGCCGACCGATGCCGGGGATGTGACGCCCTCTCCCGCGCAGGATGACGGGCTGCCCTATTACCTGTACGTGGAAAAGGGTTCCTTCACGATGACGATTTATACGAAGGACGACAGCGGGGCATATACCGTCGTCTACGCGGCCTATCGTATCGCCCACGGCGGCAACAAGACCCCTGCGGGGACGTTCACACTGACGGACAGCCGCGAAAGGTGGCATGATTTTCCGGACGGAGGTACCGTGCAGTACGCCACGAAGTACGAAGGACATCTGTACATCCATTCGCCCCTGTACGCCACGGCCGACCCTGCCCAGATGTGGCCCAAGTACTATGACGGGGAAAAAGGCATCGGCAAGGAATCCACGGGCGGATGTCTGCGGATGGTGACCGAAGCTGCGAAGTTCATCTACGAAAACTGCCCGCCGGGTACCATCATGGAGATCGTGAACAGTTCCCCTAAGGGCACGATGAGCGACGATGTCCCAAGCCGCAACGGCTTGCGCATCGACCCGACCGATTATGAAACGCTGGCCGCCTACGGCTATTGAGGAGGCTCTTTGAAACGGCTGATTCCGGCGATCCTTGCGCTTGCCTTCCTGCTCGGTGCCTGTACAGCCGGTACCCCCGGTGGGCAGGACGTGATCGATGTGCAGAAAACACCGGTTTTGAGCGCAGCGCAGCCCGTTGCCGGAACGATGCTGCCTGATCCGACGCAGACACCCGCGCCGACGCCGGAACCCACGCCCGAGCCGCCGATGGTGAAAGCCCGCGTGAACACGCTCAACGTTCGGAGCGTTCCCGACGCTTCCGATCCGGCTACCGTCTTTGCCACACTCGGCTATGAGGAAACAGCCTTGTATCTGGGTACGGAGGGTGAATTCACGCATGTGCGCCTCGCCGACGGGCGCGAGGGTTATTGTTTTACGGATTACATGGTTGACACGGATGTAACGCTCTACGCCTACCTGAAGCCCGAAACCGCGCAGATGGTGGATAACGCCACCGGCGCGCTCGTTTTTGAAAGCGACGGGATCACGCCTGTTATGGTCAAGAACGAATTAATTGACCTTCGTCTGTATCTGCCGGACGCCTTGTATGAGCTTCTGTTCGCAACATCCGATAACGTGGCGGGCTATCCGCTTTATCCCAGAGCGATCCCCCTGCTGCAGAAGGATACGGCAAAAAAATTGCAAAAAGCATACGATCTGTTCAAGGCAGACGGGTACACGCTTAAAATCTGCGATGCCTACCGCCCCAAAAGCGTGCAGGCGATCCTCTATAACATTGTTCAGAACCGTCACTGGATTGCCAACCCGGCGACGACCGCGTCCAACCATAACCGGGGCTGCGCGGTGGATATCACCCTTGTTGACGACGCAACGGGCGCGGTGCTGGTTTTTCCGACGCCGATGCACACGTTCAGCGATGAGGCATCCCGCACCTGTACAACATGGAGCGCGGCGGCGCGCGCAAACGTCGATTACATGACGGATATCATGCAAAGGTGCGGATTCGCAGGAATTGAAAGCGAATGGTGGCATTACGCCGATACGAACAGCAAGGCATTCATGACGACGGACATCGATTTTACAAGCCTGACCATGCTGCCCAAACAGGAGAACTGACAGGAGGACACCCATGAAAAAGATGCTGCCGATCGTGGCCGCAATCATCCTATGCCTCATCATCGCCGCGTGCGGGGGAAATGCCGCGCCCACAGGCGCTTTTTCCGAAAAGGACCTCGGCATCGCAGTTGGCGGCGGAACGTACTTCCTGCGCGAGGACAGCGCGGATCTGATCGCTGCGCTCGGCGATGATTGCGATTACAGCGCGCAGGTCAGCTGCGTGTACGACGGGGAGGATAAAACCTTTGCGTACGCAGGCATTACCGTTCAAACGGTGCCGGTGGACGGCAAGGACGTTGTCGAAGTTATCATTTTGACGGACGGCACCTATATGACCCTGCGCGGCGCGAAGGTTGGAGATACGCTGGACACCGTCAAATCCATCTACGGAGACGCGTATTTTGACGATGGATACCTTACCTATTCGCTGACCAACGACGCATCGGACATCCATGCGGAGCGCATCCAGTTCGAATATGCAAACGGCGTCGTAACCCGCATTTTCATCTACTCGCCGAGCTATTGATGCTCTAAAACGGTATGGTATTCAGCTCACCGACCTTCCTTTTTATCTTTCTGCCGGCGGTTTTTCTGTTAAACCTTCTTTTCCGGCGGAACATCGCTTGGAGCAACGCGCTGCTGACGGTGGCGTCGCTGCTCTTTTACGCGTGGGGTGAGCCCGTTTACGTTCTGCTGATGATCGCGACGACGTTCGTCTGCTGGCTGTTCGCCCGCCTTATGATGAAATATGAAGGAAAGAAAAAACTCTTCCTTGCGCTTACGGCGGCCTGGGGCGTTGGCATACTCATCTATTTTAAGTATACAGACTTTTTAATTGGCAGTTTGAACGGGATAGCCGGACTTTCGCTGAACCTCGCGGGCATCGCGCTGCCCATCGGCATCTCGTTCTTTACATTCCAGTCGATGAGCTATGTGTTCGATGTGTACCGCGGCGATGCGAAAGTCGCGAAAAGCTATTTAGATGTGCTGCTGTACATATCCCTGTTTCCGCAGTTGATTGCCGGGCCGATCGTGCGGTACAGCGATATTGCCGAGCAGCTCCGCGAACGAAAAGCGGACTTAAGCGACGTGGCGGCGGGATTCCGTCGCTTCTGCTTCGGTCTTGCGAAAAAAGCGCTGCTGGCCAACACCCTTGCCATAACTGCGGATGCGGTTTACGCCCTGCCTAAAGCAAGCGTCAACGCGCCGCTCGCGTGGCTTGGCGCGATCGCGTACCTCCTGCAGATTTATTTCGACTTCTCCGGTTATTCCGATATGGCCATCGGCCTCGGACAGGCTTTCGGCTTCCGCTTCCTCGAAAACTTTCAATATCCCTACTCCGCCAGATCCATGCAGGACTTCTGGCGGCGTTGGCATATTTCGCTCTCAACATGGTTCAAAGAGTATGTGTATATCCCGCTTGGCGGCAACCGGAAAGGCAAGCTTCGCGCGGGTTTGAACAAGCTGGTCGTGTTCGCGCTCACCGGTCTCTGGCACGGCGCGAACTGGACCTTTGCCGCCTGGGGGCTGTATCACGGGGGCTTCCTCATGCTGGAATCCTACGGAGTGCTCAAGCCCGACCGATGGCCTTCTTTCATCCGACGCGCGTATACCCTGCTCGCGGTGACCGTCGGCTTTGTGATCTTCCGCGCAGAAACGCTTGCTGACGGCGTTTTCATGATTGGCAGGATGTTTGCCGGCTGGCGCTTTACACCCTTGCAGAACGCCGAACTTTCACTCCTGCTGACCCCGCTTTGCGCGGCGGCGCTGATTGTCGGCGCGGCGGCATGTTCGCCGTTCGTCCACCGAATGGGCGAAAGGCTCTCCCTCAAGTTCGCGGGTTATGCCTACGGCATCTACGCGGC
>CAZJYV010000071.1:0-9188 GCA_964550295.1 uncultured Clostridium sp.
CGCGCGCTGGTCGTACTGGCCGGGCAGGTACTCTACCGCAAAAGCAGTCCCGGCGGACGGCAGACTGTCATAGATCAGGTCGGTTTGCGGTTCGGCGAACACCGTCGTACGACACTTTGAAAATAGATCCGCTTCGATGCCTTCCACATCATACCGGTTCCAGATGCGCAGACCCGTCAGCGCTCGGATGCCGAGTACGTTGCGGATGTCCGCTGCGAGCGCCTCTGCCTCCCATGCGAGATCGGCGCGTTTTTCCACATAGATTCTATAAACCATGCTTACCTTTCGCTTTTCGCATATGCCGTAAGGGCGCACGCGCCGATGTCACGGCGGTAATATGCGTTTTCGAAGTAAATATCCTCAACTGCGGCGTAGGCGGCATCCACAGCCAGACGCGGCGTTTGGGCAGAGGCGGTCACGCCTAGAACTCGTCCGCCGGCGGTATACAGGCTTTCTCCCTTGCGCCGGGTACCCGCATGGTATACGCGCACGCCGTCTGTTTCGTCCACGCCGTTGAGCGCAATCTCATAACCCGTCCGATGCGCCCCCGGATAGCCGAGCGAGGCCATCACCACACAGCACGCGGCGCCTGTTTCGGATTGAATCGCAAGTCCTTCCAAGCGCTCCTCGCGGACGGCCAGCATGATTTCGAGCAGATCGGTTTTCAACAAACGCAGCACGACCTGTGCCTCAGGATCGCCGAAGCGGCAGTTATACTCAATCACCTTAGGTCCGTCTGCGGTGAGCATCAACCCAAAATACAGACAGCCCTTGAAGGTTCTCCCCTGCGCGTTCATCGCGTGTATGGTGGGGAGATAGATGCTCTCCATGCATGATTTCGCGATTTCTTCCGTGTAGTACGGATTTGGCGCGAGCGCGCCCATGCCGCCGGTGTTCGGACCCCGGTCGCCGTCGAAAGCTCGCTTGTGATCAAGTGCGGACACCATAGGCACAAGCGTTCTGCCGTCGGTAAAAGCGAGTACGCTCACCTCGGGTCCCTGCAAATATTCCTCGATGACGATCCGGCTGCCGCTGCGCCCGAAGCGTAATTGTTCCATGAGCGCGCAAACGGCCTCTCGCGCCTCCTGCTCGGTTTGGGCGATGAATACACCCTTCCCCAACGCTGGCCCGTCGGCTTTAATGACGGCAGGATAGGGGATGTGCGCGAGATAAACATACGCATCGTCCGCGCGGTCGAACGTTTCAAAGCGGGCGGTGGGGATGGCATACTGTTTCATGAGCTGCTTGGCAAAGGTTTTGCTGCCCTCGATCGCAGCCGCCGCGGCCGTGGGGCCGAAACAGCGCACACCGACCTCCTCCAACCGGTCGACCGCGCCCATGATGAGCGGGTCGTCCGGCGCGATGACGGCGAAGTCAACGGCGTTTTCCTTGGCAAAAGCCACGATGCCGCCGATGTCCGTCGCCGCGATGGGAACGCATATCGCGTGCCCGCACATGCCGCCGTTGCCGGGTAGGGCATACAGCGCGTCGATGCGCGGGTTCCCTCGCAATTTATCTAAGATGGCGTGTTCGCGGCCGCCTCCGCCGACGATCATCACATTCATGGCATCAATGGTGGAACAGCCGCAGTCCCGTGAAGAACATCGCCATATCGTAACGGTCGCAAGCTGCGATGACAGCATCATCGCGCACGGAGCCGCCGGGCTGCGCGACATAAGCCACGCCGCTCAGGTGCGCGCGTTCGATGTTATCCTCAAAGGGAAAAAACGCGTCGCTGGCAAGCGCCACGTCTGCCATTTGTTCAATGTGCGCCATGCGCTCGTCATAAGCGAACGAGGGGGGGCATTCCGAAAAAAAGCGCATCCATCCGCCGTCCGCGAACGTTTCGCCACCGCGCCCGGTTACATAGAGATCGATCAGGTTATCCCGGTCGGGGCGCTTGAGCGTGGGCAGGAAGGGGAGGTCGAGCACTTTTTGATGGCGGCGCAGCCACCAGATATCCGCCTTGTCGCCCGCAAGGCGCGTGCAGTGGATACGGGACTGCTGACCCGCCCCCACGCCGATGGTCTGGCCGCCGAAGGCATAACATACGGAGTTGGACTGGGTGTATTTGAGCGTGATCAGGGCAAGCAGCAAATCGCGTGTCGCGCTGCTGTTGAGCGTTTGGCGCGCGGTGACGGGATGATTGAGCAGGGAGGCGCCGATTGCCGCTGCGTTGCGCGGCTGTTCGAAGGTGACGCCGTATACCTGCTTGCGTTCCGTTGCTTCCGGCTCATACCTTTCGTCGATGCGGAGTATGCCATAGCCGCCGTTGCGCTTGGTTTTAAGGATGTCAAGCGCCTCGGGCGTATAGCCTGGGGCGATGATCCCATCGGATACCTCGCGCTTGATCAAGGCGGCGGCGGTCGCGTCGCACGGGTCGCTGAGCGCGATAAAATCGCCGAAGGAGGACATGCGATCCGCGCCGCGGGCGCGGGCATACGCGCAGGCGACGGGGCATTGATTCAGCCCCGCAATATCCGCAGCGCTGCACGCGCGAAGATCCAATTCGCTCAGCGGCAAGCCGAGGGCTGCCCCCGCAGGACTGACGTGCTTGAACGAGGCCGCCGCGGGTAGCCCGAGCGCGGTTTTCAGCTCGCGCACAAGCTGCCACGCGTTCAGTGCGTCGAGAAAATTGATGTAGCCGGGCTGGCCATTGAGCACCTCCACGGGCAGATCGCCGCGCTCCATATAAATGCGCGCCGGCTTCTGGTGGGGGTTGCAGCCGTATTTAAGAGGCAGTTCCTTCATAAAATCAGTCCTCCGAAATGTATTTATTAAACAGCCTGTCCCTGTAAGCGCCGCTGAAAACATCCGTGTAACGGACATAGAGCGCCACCTTGTTCTGTGCGTTGAGCGCACCCCACATGCCCTCTGAAAGCTCGCAGATATCGCAGGGGATATGCACGGGCACAGGCTCGCCGGAAAAACTCGGCAAGGGATTCGCGTCACTTTGATAGGTATGGATGAAATGTCCGAGGCCTTTTACCGGCTCGTACTCGAAAGTTTGGCGGAACGCGGCATTTCCCTGCGCGTCTCCCGATTTAAGGATGGAAAGCTTGTAGGCAAATGGCTCGTCAAGCGCAAGCAGGCCGCTGATACGCGGCGTAAAATGCGGCGCGTCAGGCTCGAAACGGCGCGCCCGCAGCGCCTGTTCAAAGGAAAGTCCATCCGACAGCGCGTCGCGTACGGTGTCGGTCTGGTCGCCGTTCGATACGATTATGGCGCGCGGCAGGGTACGCAAGGGCGCATACAAAATCAGGCTTGGGTCGGCGACCTTCCGTTCATCGAGCATATGGATACCCAGATCCTTCCCGTTTCTGAAAAACGCGCGGTTGCGGCTGCTGGCACTGCGCCCCATGATAAAATAGGCGAGCGCCGCCGTACAGCCGTCTGGGCAAAGGCCAACGACGATGCCGCGTCCGGGATAGCTGTTGTCTGCGAGCAATGCCGTGATATCAAACCAATCCATAGGTAGCCTTCCTTTCCTGTAATGCCGCGATATCCGCGCACAATAGTTCCGCAGCGGCGGGCAGCAACTGCCACTCTGCCTGCTCCATCACGCGCCTTTGCAGGGACTCGGGCGTATCATCGGGCAAAACTGCCACCTTTTTCTGCATCAGCACGCGCCCGCCATCCGGCACATCGTTTACGAGGTGAACCGTCGCGCCCGTGACGGTCTCGCCCGCCGCAAGCACAGCTTCATGCACCCTAAGCCCATAGTAACCGCGTCCGCAGTAGGCGGGGATCAGCGAGGGGTGTACGTTGAGGATCCGCTCGGGATACCGATTGACGAAATCCGCGCTGAGTATTTGCAAAAAACCCGCGAGCGCAATCGCGTCGATGCGATATCGGTCGAGCAGCGCGAGCAACCGCGTCTCAAACGTCTCCCGCGTCGGGAACGCTGTGCGCACGACTGTTTCCGCAGGGATATCCGCCGCGCGGGCGCGTTCCAGCGCGTACGCGCCGGCCCTGCTGGATACGACAAGCGCAAGCTCGCCGCTCCTGAAAACGCCGGCGTTTCGCGCATCGACCAGCGCCTGCAGATTGGTGCCGCCGCCTGAAACCAGCACTGCCAGGCGCGGCTTTAGCATAGCAGCACGCCCTCTTCGCCCGCGACGAGTTCGCCGATGGGATAAGCTTCAACTCCCTGCGCGCTCAGGCATGCGATTGCGCGGTCCGCCTGCGCGGCGGGAACAGTTACGGTCATTCCGACACCCATGTTAAAGGTGTTGAACATCTCGCGCTCCTCGATGTCTCCAAGGGCTGCCAGCAGATGAAACACAGGCGGAATCCGGATGCTTTTTCGTTCGATATGCGCGCAGAGATTGGCTGAAAAACTGCGCGGGATGTTCTCGTAAAAGCCCCCGCCCGTGATATGGGCGACGGAATGCACCTCGACCTGTCCGATGAGCGAAAGCAAGGGCGCTACATAGATGCGCGTGGGCGTAAGAAGCTCTTCGCCGAGGGTTTTGCCAAGCTCCGGTACAGACTCGTCCAGGTGTGCGCGCTCCATGGGGATGAGTCTGCGCACCAGAGAAAAGCCGTTTGAATGGATGCCGGAGGACTTCAGCGCGATGAGCGCGTCCCCCGCTTTCGCGCGGCTTGCGTCCAGAAGCGCGCTTCTCTCTGCCTGTCCCACGCAAAAACCCGCAAGGTCGTATTCACCGGCGGGATAAAAGCCGGGCATTTCAGCGGTTTCGCCGCCGATGAGTGCGCAACCTGCCTGCCTACAGCCTTCTGCGACGCCCTTAACGATATCCGCAGCGACGTCAGGCATAAGTTTGCCCGTCGCGATATAATCGAGAAAAAACAGCGGCTTTGCTCCGTGGCAAACCACGTCGTTTGCGCACATCGCCACGCAGTCGATCCCTACCGTGTCGTGTCGCCCTAAGGCAAAGGCGGCTTTCAGCTTGGTACCCACGCCGTCCGTACCTGAAACAAGCACGGTGGAACCCAGCGCGTACATGCCCCCGAAAGAGCCCAGCCCGGTGAGGACGTTGGCGTCAAAGGTGGATTGTGCGTATGCTTTCATGCGTTTCACGGCCTCGTAGCCCGCCTCGATGTCCACGCCCGCGTCCCTATATGTGTTTGGCATTTTTAGCCTCCTTGCTGATCAAACAGGTTCTTTTGTCGCATCGGGCAAGCTGCGAAACATCCTCCGGGTATTGGCCGTTGAAACAGCCTGCGCAAAAATTGCACGCCGCGCCTTCCACGGTTTTGAGCAGGTCGCCCAGGGCAAGGAAACTGAGCGAATCGGCGCCGATGAACCGGCGTATTTCCTCAACGGTATGATTGGCTCCGATGAGCTGCTCGTAGGATGAAGTATCGATGCCGAAAAAGCAGGGATGCATCACCGGCGGGGAGCTTACGCGGATGTGTACTTCCGTCGCGCCGGCGGTCCGGAGCATTTCAACGATATGCCGGCTGGTGGTACCGCGCACGATGGAATCATCCACAAGCAGCACGCGTTTGCCGCGCACGTTGCGCTTGAGCGCGCTGAGCTTGAGGGAAACCTCCCTTTCCCGCTTGTCCTGCGAAGGCTCGATGAACGTGCGTCCCACGTAACGGTTTTTGGCGAGCGCAATCGTAAAGGGAAGCTGCGCGCACCTGGCGTAACCCATAGCGGCAGGCATGGAGGAATCGGGCACGGCGGCCACGACATCCGCGTCCGCGGGGGAGGAGAGCGCCAGCAGTTCGCCCGCTCGTTCGCGTGCCCGGTGTACGGATATGCCGTCGATGTCGGAATCCGGCCGTGCGAAATAGATGTATTCAAAGATGCACAGCGCCGTGTCCGGCGCGTGCGCCGCCTGATAGGATTTCAGCCCCTGCCCATCCGCCACGACGATTTCACCGGGACGCACATCGCGGATGAATTCTGCTCCGATGGTATCAAACGCGCACGACTCCGAGGCCAGAACGTAAGCATCCGCGATCCGTCCCAGGGCGAGGGGGCGTATTCCCTTTGGATCGCGTACGCCGATCAGCGCGTCCTTCGTTAAAATCGCAAGCGCGTAGCTGCCTTTCATCTGTGCGCAAGCCCGGACGATGCCCTCAATTACGCCGTTTTCCGCGCTGCCTGCGATGAGCGCGGCGATGACCTCGGAATCGATGGTGGTTTGGAAGACCGTTCCCGTGCTCTCAAGCTGTGCGCGCAGTTCGTGGGCGTTGATGATGTTGCCGTTGTGTGCGAGCGCGAGCGGGCCGCCCGGCGTATCTCTCACAAGCGGCTGCGCGTTGACGAGGCTGCTCTCTCCCGCGGTGGAGTAGCGCACATGCCCGATTGCGCAGCCGGCGCTTTCGAGCCGGTCCAGCCCGTCGCGGAATGCGCCGGATACCAGCCCCATCTCTTTATGGCAGTCGATGCGCGTGCCGTGCGTTACTGCGATGCCTGCGCTTTCCTGTCCGCGGTGCTGCAGCGCGAACAGACCGTAATAGGCCATCTCCGCCGCGTTGATGTCGCCTGACGCGCAATGGATGCCGAAAACGCCGCATGCCTCGCGCATGCTGTCGTCCCCGGGTTTGTGCCTTTCGTATGCCTCGGGCAAACGGATGTTCAACGGCATATCAATCTCCCATCAGCCTTGCGATGATTTCACGATATGCTTCTTCCACCTCGCCCAGGTCCTGTCGGAAGCGGTCCTTGTCGAGCTTTTTGCCCGTCTCCATATCCCAGAAACGGCAGGTGTCGGGCGAGATCTCGTCGGCAAGGATTACCCTGCCGTCGAAACGACCGAATTCGAGCTTAAAATCAATCAGCTCGATGCCGAGGGAGGAGAGGTACGCGCTGAGGATTTCGTTGACGCGAAGCGCGTACTCCTTTACCCGTTCCATCTCCTCATCGCTCGCCAGCTTCAGCGCGCGGATGTAGTAGGAGTTGATGAACGGGTCGCCGAGCGCGTCGTTTTTATAGCTGTATTCGAGCACGACACAATCCAGACTTGTCCCTTCGGGCACGCCCATGCGTTTGGAAAAACTACCCGCCGCGCGATTTCTTACAATCACTTCAACGGGAAAAATCTCCACGCGCCTGATTGCGGTTTCCCTGTCCGATATCTGCTCTACATAGTGCGTGGGGATGCCTTCGTTTTCCAGCAGGCGAAAAAAATGGTTGGATACCTTGTTGTTCACGACCCCTTTTCCGATGATGGTGCCTTTTTTTAGACCGTTGAACGCGGTGGCGTCATCTTTGTAGTCGATGATTACAACCTTCATGTCGTCGGTAGCGTACACCTTTTTTGCTTTTCCCTCATAGATCTGTTCCAGCTTTTTCATCTTTCATTGAACTCCTTTTGCAACGCCAAGTTTGCCTCGGCGGCTTTTTCTGCTATGGTTCGCGCGTAGGTTGCGAGCTTGCGCGCGAGGGCTTCATCTCCGAGCGCGAGAATGCGCACAGCGAGCAATGCCGCGTTCGCCGCGCCGTCTATCGCCACTGTCGCAACCGGGATGCCCTTTGGCATCTGCACCGTGGACAGCAGCGCGTCAAGGCCGCCCAAATCAGAGGAGCGGATCGGCACGCCGATGACCGGAAGCACTGCGTTTGAGGCGAGCGTCCCCGCAAGGTGCGCGGCCTTGCCCGCGAGCGCAATGAGCACGCCGTAACCTTCCTGCTCCGCGGCGCGCGCAAAAGCGGCGCACGCGTCCGGCGTTCTGTGCGCCGAAAGGATGTGCGCCGTAACCGGCACGTCGAATTCATGCAGCGTTTGGATCGCGTCTTTGGCGATGGGCATGTCGGAAGAGCTGCCCATCACAACAGCAACTTTTTTCATGGTAACCTCTCAAATTTAAAATTGAAAGAGCCGCCCCGAGGGTTGGCTCTAAAATTTCTTCCTCATAAGCACGTGCTGAACGATGCCGCCGATGAAGTGCTGCGGGGAATACAGCATCGGCATGCCCTCAATGTTAAAATTCAACTCGTCCAGATAAAGCAGCGGCGTACCAACGGGTGCGCGGAACAACTCCGCAAGCGCGGCGTCAGCGCAAACAGGGCGGATTTCCGTTATGTCCATATATGGCTCCAAGCCGCAAAACAACTTGAGAAAGGAGAAGATCGGCTTATGGAAATCCTCCGCGCAATAGGATGATTTTTTTACGAGTGAAAGCGGGATATAGTCCTCGCAGTAGATTGCTGGCATGTCGTCCGCACCCATCAGGCGGCATACGCGCAGAGCCGGATCGCCCTGCTCAATAGCCAGACGTGCGGCGACGGTTTTGTTTGCTGTCACTGTTTCGTGCCCGACGGAAAGGAGGCGCGGCGCGTAACCGGATAGCGCGATCATATCCTGAAACTCGATTTCCATATCCATGCGCACCTTCACGTTGAGCACATGGCGGTTGATGACGGTTCCCACGCCGTGGCGGCGCGTGATGAACCCTTCCCTTTCAAGCTGGGCGAGGCTGTCGCGCAGCTGGGTGCGGCTGATTTTGAGACGGGCGGCCAGAACTTCCTCGCGGGGCAGTCTTTCCGAATAGCGGTAAGCGCCTTCCTTCATTTCCCGTAAGAGCTGCATGCGTACGGACTGTATCTGTGCCTGCTCGTTGATTTCCATATCTGCCTTTCTCAAACCCGGTATGATAGGTAATACCTTAAAGGTAATACCTTCAGTGCAGACTGTAACATGTTCTTGCCCGTTTGTAAAGAGAGAAAGCAGCAATAGATCCGATCTACAAAGAAGCCGCGCGCATATCCCGTCCTTTGCCCGGAGATGCAAAAATCGCGCATAGTTCGGGTCTGTATCGGCAATAGCTAAAATGAATAATATGAGGTAGCCGCCAGATGTTTCGGTTGTTTAACAAAAAAAAACAAAAAGTCATCGACGAAAAAGTTGAGGAAATGAACAAGGCGCATGATGCCCTCGTTCTTGAATCTTCGCTGGAAAAAAACGTCGCGATCGTCAATAACCTCTTTCAGGATGTCGAGCTTTTCCGCACGAGATACATCGACAACAATCACGATAAAAACCTGAAATACTGCCTGGTATAATACATCTGCTTTGCACAATATTATTCAGGCTAAAATGCTATTGAAACGAGAATAACTCCTCCCGCACCTCCCGATGCCAGTTATTTCCCATTTCAACAGCACATCATCATCATTATAAAAATTACATTTCGATTTTGAAAAATTTGTTATGCACGTAAGTGGGTACCGCAATATTTTGCCCCCCTGGGGTTCTGAAAGAAAAGTC
>CAZJYV010000072.1:0-9079 GCA_964550295.1 uncultured Clostridium sp.
CCATAACAACCTCACCGTAAGCGACATCCGGTACGCCGACGACTTGAACGTCTTTTATTTGAGGATGCGTATATAAGAGTTCTTCCAATTCCTTCGGGTAGATATTTTCGCCGCCGCGGATGATCATATCCTTGAGTCTGCCCGTGATGCGGTAGTTGCCCTCCGGCGTTTTGCACGCAAGGTCGCCCGTGTGCAGCCACCCTTCGCGGTCGATCGCGCTGCGCGTGGCCGCCGGCATTTTATAATAGCCTTTCATGATGTTGTAGCCGCGCGCGACGAACTCGCCGATCTGCCCCACAGGCAGCTCCTCCCCCGTTTCGGGATCGACGATGCGGCATTCAATTTCGGGCAGCGCCCGACCGACGGTGGAAACGCGCACATCGAGCGGGTCGTCCGTGGAACTCATCGTGCAGCCGGGGGAAGCCTCCGTCTGTCCGAACACGATCGTAACATCGTTCATGTGCATCTTGTCGACCACATCGCGCATCACGCTGATGGGGCAGGGACTTCCCGCCATGATGCCCGTACGGACGCTGGAAAAATCGGTCTTGATAAAATCCGGGTGCTCCAGCATGGCGATGAACATCGTAGGCACGCCGTGGAAACAGGTAATGTGCTCCTGATCGATGCACGCAAGCGCGGGTTTCGGCGAAAAATACGGCAGCGGCAGCAGCGTGGCGCCGTGAGTCATGGCCGCCGTCATCGCGAGAACCATGCCAAAGCAGTGGAACATCGGCACATGGATCATCATGCGGTCCGCCGTGGAAAGATCCATCCGGTCGCCGATGCATTTACCGTTGTTGACGATGTTGTAATGCGTGAGCATCACGCCTTTGGGAAAGCCCGTCGTGCCTGAGGTATACTGCATGTTGCATACGTCGTGCGGGTTGACGGCCGCCGCGAGGCGGCGCACCTCCTCAATGGGCGTGCGGGAAGCTTCGCGCAGCATTTCCTCCCAGGTCAGGCATCCCGTTTGGCGATATCCCACGGTGACGACGTTGCGCAAAAACGGCAGGCGGCGGCTGTGCAGCGGCTCGCCCGACTTCGTATCCGCAAGTTCCGGGCAAAGCGTGCGGATGACTCCCGCGTAGTCCGAATCGCGGTAGCCTTCCTCCAGGATGAGCGTATGCGCATCCGACTGGCGCAGGAGATATTCCGCCTCATGGATTTTATAGGCGGTGTTGACGGTGACGAGTACCGCGCCGATCTTTGTGACCGCCCAGAACGCAACAAACCACTGCGGCACGTTCGTCGCCCACACCGCAACGTGACTGCCGGGACGGACACCGAGCGACAGCAGCGCGCGACAGCAGGTATCCACATCCTCTCGGAACTCCGCGTAGGTGCGCGTGTAGTTGAGCGTGGTGTACTTAAAGGCGTACTGGTCTGGAAATTCCTCTGCCATGCGCTCGAGCACCTGCGAGAAGGTCGCGTCGATGAGGATGTCCTTATGCCAAACGAATCGACCCGTTCCCGCGCGATTCTGGTAAAAATGAGGTTTGCTGCGCGCGGGTGTGCCAAAGCGCTGCATGAAGTTTGCAAAATACGCCAGAACGCTTTCCATGTCGCTCCATTCCGGCATCCACTGGGGATCCCACTCGAGCGAGATGAAGCCGTCGTAATTGACGCTGGCGAGCGCCGCCATCATATCCTCCATCGGCAGCTCTCCCTCGCCGGGCAGGCAATAGACACGCTCTCCCCCCTCCGCCGCGGAATCCTTAACGTGTACATGCTTCACATATGCGCCAAGGTTTTTGATGCTCGTTTCGGGAAGCTCGCCATGATCGAAATACGGGTGATGCAGATCCCACAGCGCGCAGAGCCTGTCGCTGGCAAACTGCATGAGCAGTTCCTTGAGGCGGAAAGTATCCGAATATGCGCCGACAGTTTCCACAAGAAGCGTTATGCCTTTTTCCTCTGCCTCGGTCAAGCAGCGCCCGATGCACGCCTGCGCGGCGGCACGCCCCGCATCCGAAGCATCGAGCGCGCGCACGCGCACATAGGGGATGGAAAAATCGTGCGCGAGGCGGATGCAGGAGAGCAGCTCTGCGTCATCCCGCTCCGTTGCGCGGGAAAGATCGCATACGGAATCCAGGCAGGTCAGCCGGAGGCCCTCGTCGAAAAGCCGGCGGACAGTCTGCGCCGCGCCGGCGCGACAGAAAGGCGCGCCCGGCTCCGTCCATACCGAGGAGATGACGCCGTGCAGTTCGATGCCGGCATATCCAGTCGTTTTCGCGGCCAAAACGATATTCTCCCACGGCGAGGCGACCCAGCCGCGGGTTGAAAATGAAAGCTTCATGCGCGGCCGCCTTCCTCGTAAACGATTTTATTGAGCGCGTTCAGGTAGGCGTGTATGCTCGCGCCGATGATATCCGTCGATATTCCCTTGCCGGAATACAGCTTGCCGTTCGCCCGCAGGCGGATGAGCGCGGAGCCCATCGCCTCCCGCCCTTCGGTCACGGCTTGAATCTGAAAGTCGTCCAACTCATAATGGTGGCCGATAATCTGCTCGATGGCAAGGAATGATGCGTCGATGGGGCCGTCCCCCAAGCCGAAGCCGGAAAGAAGCTTTCCCTGCCGGGTGAGTTTGACGTGCGCCGTCGCGGTAATCACGTTGCCGCTGTTGATCACATAGCTATCAAGCGTATACGAAGGCGGAACCTGCATGGCTGCGGAAGCCACAATGGCGTCCAGCTCTTTCTCGCCAACGTCCTTTTTGTCTGCGATCAGGCGGAACGCTTCGTACACTTGCGCGTTATCCTCCTCGGATAGCTCGTAACCGAGCTTTTCCACAGCCGCAATCAGTTCGGGCAGCGCGCTTTGGCTCGACAGATGCAGTGTTTCATCGATTTTGCGCTGCACGCTGTTGCCGCAAGGGGAGGCTGCGTCCCGCTTAACGCTGACCATCCAGCGCACCTGCCCGGCGGTTCGCGTCAGTTCCGTCACAGCGATATCCACGCCAAAGCCCAGATCGATGCCGCGCGCGCGGACGATGTCCGCGATCGTTTCGAGGGACAGCATCCCGTCATCGCAAACGGCGGCCTTCACAAGCCGCGCACCTGAAGATACCCCTGCGAGCGAACAGGATGCAGCAAGGCGCAGCCTGTCCGTGCATTGCACACCGACCAGCTTATCCTTCAATGTCGGAACATGGCGGTACGCTTCCTCGACAAAAGATTGAAATTCCTCCGGCAGCATTCCATCGGAAGCGTCGCACAGCGTGATGATATCGGCTCCCCCGGCGAGCGCAGCATCCAGCGCGCGGAAAAGAAACGCCTGCTCGCTTCTGGTTGCGTCCTGCGCCTCAAACTCTACCTCAGGACAAAGCGACTTGGCTTTACTGACCAGATCCAGAATCAGTTGAAGCATCTGCTCCGGCTTTTTATGGCAGATATACTCCATCTGCGCGGTCGAAGTCGGAACCGCGATCTTCAGGCACGGACGCGCAGCGCCGCGCAACGCGTTCCATGCCGTTTCCACCCCCTCAGGCGTCAGTGCGCTCGGCAGTACGAGCCTGCTTTCCTTCACTGCGGACGCGATGGATTTCACGAGCAGCGCATCGGCTTTTTCATGCTGAATAGCCGGAAGTTCAACGCCGTAAAGCCGCAGTCGATCAAGCGCGCGCGCGATCTCCAATTTTTCGCGAAAGCTAAGGGCGGCATCGACCCGTGTTTGTTCGAGCGCGAGGGTTACATCGGAAATGAATAGGGTTTCCATGGCGTTACTCCTTCCGGCCTTTGTACGACTAAATAAAATATCCCTGAGACCGCCATGCCGGTGGTTTCAAGGACGTGCCGCAAAGACCTGTTGTTCATCATTGAGCGCATACCCGAATGAGCGGGTATCAAGGCACGAAACGAGCCTTCTGTCGCTATTCCGTGCATGATATCACAGGCTTTATCACCCTGTCAATAGAGCGAATATACATAATGTCATTTTTTATGCACGAAATATGCAATTCACGGATCGCCTGCGCGGGCGAAGTAAGAATGTAAGCGCGGCTCAGGCAGGCATCTGCCGCGATGCACCGCAGGATGCGTTCCGCAAAGCGCGTGCGGATAGGCACCCCGCCGCGTTGGTTGTGGTCTTTGCCTATAAAATGTGGTATCTTGTTTTCAGAATCTCTCAGATCGTTTCGGAGGATGCCATGTCAAAAACTGTTTTCATCACCGGCGCTTCACGCGGTATCGGGCGTGCGACGGCTTTGCTTTTTGCGCAAAAAGGCTACCGCGTGGGGGCGGGCTATCACGCGAGTGAAACCGAAGCAAAGGAACTGCTTTTTGCGTGTTCCCAAATAGGGGCTGCCGTACAGCTCGTGCGCGGCGATGTGGCTGACGACGCGGCCGTGCGCCGCATGGCAGATGAAGTTGAGCGCGCGCTCGGCCCCATCGACGTGCTCGTCAACAACGCGGGCGTTTCCTGCGACGCGCTTTTTTGCGATACCACACCCGACCGGTGGGAGCGCGTGTTTCAGGTGAACGTTAAGGGGGCATACAGCGCCTCACGCTGCGTGCTGCCCGGCATGATCCGGCGCGGCGGGGGCGTTATCATAAACGTATCCTCCGTATGGGGCATTTACGGCGGCTCGTGCGAAGTGGCGTATTCCGCATCCAAAGCCGCGCTCATCGGCCTCACCAAAGCGCTCGCGCGGGAAGCGGGTCCCTCCGGCGTGCGCGTGAATTGCGTCGCCCCCGGCGTGATCGACACGGACATGAATGCAAAGCTGACGGACGATGAACGCGCTGCGCTGATCGATCAAACGCCGCTTTCGCGCATCGGCATGCCAGAGGATGTCGCGCGCGCGATTTTCTTCCTCGCCTCCCCGGACGCGGCCTTTATCACAGGCCATGTGCTTGGGGTAGACGGCGGCTTCGTCGGATAAAGGAGGTATCATCATGAACATCGGTAAAATCAGCAAGCGCCTGTGGGCCTCCCTCGTTTTGGTCGGCCTTGTCGGCCAGTTTGCGTGGACGATCGAGAACATGTATTTCAACGTGTTCCTCTACAACACCATCTCAACCGACCCGAACGCGATTGCGGCGATGGTGGCGGCGAGCGCCGCCGCTGCTACGCTTACGACGCTTGTCGTCGGCGCGCTGTCGGACAGACTTGCCAAAAGGAAACTGTTCATCAGCGGAGGGTATATCCTGTGGGGACTGTCCACATTATCCTTCGGCTTCATCAGCGTGGAAAACGCAGCGGCGCTCTTCCCCGCAGCGAACGCCGTCGCTATGGCAACCGGCATCGTGATCGCGATGGACTGCATGATGACCGTGTTCGGTTCCACGGCGAACGACGCCGCGTTCAACGCCTATGTTACGGACACCACAGATGAGACCAACCGCGGCAAGGCGGAAAGCGTGCTTGCGACGCTGCCGCTGCTTTCGACGCTGATCGTTTTCGGCGCGTTCGACGGCATGACGCGTGCAGGCCGATGGCAGGAATTTTTCCTGATCTTCGGCCTGATGGTAATGCTCACGGGCGTGATCTCCATCTTTCTCGTGAAAGAACCGCCGCTTGTCAAAAAGAAGGAACCGTTTTTTCAAAACATCATATACGGCTTCCGCCCGCGCGTCATCCGGGAAAACAAACTGCTGTACACAGCCCTCGCGGCGTTCGGCGTTTTTTCCGTGGCGGTGCAGATTTACATGCCGTATCTCATCATCTACATGCAGAACTACCTGAAAATTGAAGCGTATGCCGTGATCCTCGGCGTCGTGCTGATCTTCGCTTCACTTGTGAGCGTGTTTTCAGGCGGGCTGCTGGATAGGCTCGGCAGGCTCAACTGCGTGCTGCCGGCGCTGGGCATGATGTTTGCGGGCCTTATTCTCATGTACCTCGCGCGCACGTTCGCGTTCGTGATCGTCGCGGGCTGTGTGATGATGAGCGGCTTCATGCTGGTGACCGCCATCCTTTCCGCCACCGTGCGCGACCATACGCCCGGGGGGAAGGTTGGCTTATTTCAAGGCATCCGCATGATCTTTGCGGTGCTGCTGCCCATGGTGATCGGTCCTTTCATCGGCTCCGCCGTCATCAAGGGAAGCGCGGAAACGTACATGGATCTCGGCGTTTTAAAAAATGTGCCAACACCGGGTATCTTCCTTGCGGCGGCTGTCGTGCTGCTGTTTACGGTCATTCCCGTACTCATCCTCAAAAGGAGCAAACAGGCATGAACACGCGCTGGGGCAAAACGCTCGACCCAAATCATGTGCTCGAAGAATATCCGCGCCCGCAGATGCGGCGGAAGGGTTATCTGATCCTCAACGGTTTCTGGCAATACGCGATTGCCAAGACCGAAACGGAGCCGGAAGTTTATGACGGCGATATCGTCGTTCCCTTTTCGCCGGAATGTGCGCTTTCGGGCGTGATGCGCGCGCTCTCTCCGGACGAAACGCTGTGGTACAGGCGGACATTCGCCTTGCCGGAAAGCTGGAAAGACCGGCGCGCGCTGCTGCATTTCGGCGCGGTCGACCAGATTGCGGAGGTGTTTCTCAACGAACAAAAACTCGGCACCCACACGGGCGGTTATGCGGCGTTTTCGTTCGACATGACGCCGTATCTTGCCCAAACAAATATCCTGACCGTCAAAGTGCGAGATGTTTCCGACGCGTCATACCATTCGCGCGGCAAGCAGAAAACCGCGCGCGGCGGCATCTGGTACACGCCGCAGAGCGGCATCTGGCAGACCGTCTGGGCGGAACCCGTGCCGGAATCGTATATCGAGCGGCTGGATATCACGCCGCGCTACGACGAAAACGCGGTAGAGGTTACGGCGCATGCGGCGGGCGGCGAAGCGCTGCCCTGTTCTCTGCTTGCGGACGGGCAGACCGTGCGCGGCACGACGGGCATGCCGATGCGCCTCGCGCTTGCGGATTTCATCCCATGGAGTCCGGAGCAGACCAAGCTGTATGATTTCGAAGTCAGCGCGGGCGAAGATGCCGTGCAAAGCTATTTTGCCATGCGGAAGTTTTCCGTCGAGCAGGATGACAAAGGCACGCCCCGCCTGTTTCTCAACAACAAGCCGTATTTCCACAACGGCGTACTCGATCAGGGGTACTGGCCGGATGGGCTGTATACTGCGCCCTCGGACGAGGCGTTGATCGCGGATATCCTCGCCATGAAGGGAATGGGCTTCAACACCCTGCGAAAGCACATTAAAATCGAGTCCATGCGCTGGTATTACCACTGCGACCGGCTCGGCATGCTGGTTTGGCAGGATATGCCCAACGGAGGCGGACAATATGCCCCGTTCGTCATCAGCGCGCCCGCAATCGCAAACATCCGCATGAGCGACGGACCAAAGAACTACAAGCGTTTTGCCCGCGGTTATGCGCAGGGGCGCGCGCAGTACTACACCGAGCTTCGCGAGATGATCCGTCAGCTGCGCAACTGCCCCTGCATCGCCGTATGGGTGCCGTTTAACGAAGGCTGGGGTCAGTTCGACGCGGCAAAAGCCTATCAGGAAACCCTCGCCCTCGACACGACGCGCACCGTTGACCACGCGAGCGGCTGGCACGATCAGGGCGTGGGCGAAACGCAAAGCCTGCATGTATATTTCAGGCCGTACCGCTATCGGAGGGATAAGCGCAACCGCGCGGTGCTGCTTTCCGAATTCGGCGGCTATAACCTGCGGATCACCGGGCATTGCCTGAGCGAAAAAGACTTTGGCTACAGGCGTTTCGGCGGCTCCGAAAACCTGCTTGCCGCCTTTGCCGCACTCTATGAGCGCGAGATCGTTCCCGCAAAAGAGAAGGGACTCGCTGCTGCGATCTACACACAGCTTTCCGATGTGGAGGACGAGCTGAACGGTCTGCTGACCTATGACCGGGAAATCGAAAAGATGCCCCGCGAACAGGTGCGGAGCATCATCGAAAAACTGCAGGACTGAGAGGGCGACCGCTTATCGCTCCGTTTTTACGGTATACCCCGATCCGTCGAGAACAAAACAGATGGTTCCGTTCAGGTCCGTGCGGTAGACCAGCCCGCCCCAGTCTTCAAGCTTATTGAGGGTTTCCTCATGCGGATGTCCGTAGTCGTTCCCTGCGCCGACCTCGATGACAATCGCCTTCGGGGAAACCGCATTCAGGAATGCGTCGCTTGTGGATGTGCTTGAGCCGTGATGGCCAAGCTTGAGAACCGTCGCCCCGAAATAGGAAGCGGGCAGCTTTTCGAGCATGACGGATTCCGCGAAGGCATCCGCATCCCCCGTAAGAAGCACAGCGGTGTTCCCAAAGATGATGTTGAGCACGATGCTCGAATTGTTCAGGTCATATTCCTCGTTGCGAAAGGGTGAAAGCACGCGCACGGTCACATCCGCGTCCCAGTCGAGCGTCGGCGTTTCGTCCGCATAAACGGCTACGGCGTCGATCTTTTTCTTTTCGAGCGCGTCCAGCATGTTTTCAAAGGCTGCCGTATTGCTTGTGGCGGGCGAAGCGTAAAACACGCCGATCTCATAGGTTTCGATCACCTGATCCATGCCGCCCATATGGTCGCTGTGCGGATGCGTTTCCACAACGACGTCCAGCCGCGTTACGCCCTGATCGGCAAGGAATCTTTCGATCACCTCAAAATACGCACCCTCGCCCGTATCGATGAGCATGGTTTTTCCGTTGGGCGAACGCAGGAAGATGCAATCCCCCTGCCCGACGTCGATGAAATACACCTCCAGCTCGCCGCTCGCCGCGGGCGCCGTCCCCTGCGCGGGGGACGCGTTTGCCGTCTGTTTTTCTCCGAACAGGGTTATTTTACCGCTGCGGAAACCCGCCGGATCAATCAGATAAACCAGCATCAGCGCCGCAGGGACGATCAGCGCGATCATCAGCCACAGGCGTTTCAACCGTTTATCCCCGCTCTCTTTTCCGCCGCCCGAGGAAGCCATTCATTCTCCTCCGTTCGATCAACATGTCCATATATTGTATAATGTTTGGTGCCTTAATACAACTGATTGCCATGTAAAATTCAGGGCTTTACCGGTTACTTGACAACATACACAATGCGGTTTATGATAGGTTATCATCCTTGACGTTCATGCATGTTCGCGCAAATACGTCATATTTTATTATTAGGCATTATTCGGAGG
>CAZJYV010000073.1:0-5572 GCA_964550295.1 uncultured Clostridium sp.
CGAACGGAAGGGTGTTTGGGCGATCAGCGTGGAATCGATGATGATCATGCAGCCGCCCTTGACGCGCGGCTGATATTTCTGGAAGGAGGGCAGATTCATGGCAATCAGGCAATCCGGCTCCGTCACGATGGGTGAACCGACAGGTCGGTCGCTCAAAATCACGCTGCAATTCGCCGTGCCGCCGCGCATCTCCGGCCCGTAGGAAGGCAGCCAGCTCACCTCCCTCCCGTCCATCATGCCCAAATAAGCGATGAATTTGCCGGAAAACAACACGCCCTGCCCGCCGAACCCCGCGATGAGTAGATTCATGGTTTCCATGCTTATGCCTCCTTGCCGCTGCGGTCCTTATAGACACCCAGCGGATAGTACGGGATCATCCGTTCGTCGATCCAATGGAGGGCGGCCTGCGGCGTCATGCCCCAGTTTGTGGGGCATGAAGAAAGAATCTCCACCAACGAGAAGCCTTTGCCCTCGATCTGGTTGCGGAACGCTTTCTCGATGGCCTTTCCCGCCACGCGCACGTTCTTAACGGAGTTTACGGTAACGCGCGCCAGATATTCGGGGCCCTCAAGCTCCGAGAGCATCTCGCACACCTTCACAGGATAGCCGCAAAGCTTCACGTCGCGCCCGTAGGGCGAGGTCTGCGTCACTTGCCCTGGCAGGGTAGTGGGCGCCATCTGACCGCCCGTCATACCGTAGATGGCGTTGTTGACGAAGATGACGGTGATGTTTTCGTTGCGCGCCGCCGCATGTACGGTCTCCGCCATGCCGATGGAGGCAAGATCCCCATCCCCCTGATAGGTAAAAACGATGTTCTCCGGGTTGGAGCGCTTCAGCCCGGTGGCCACGGCAGGCGCGCGCCCGTGCGCCGCTTCGATAAAATCGCATCCAAAATAGTGATAGGCGAGCACCGCGCAGCCGACCGGCGAAACGCCGATGGTGCTGCCCTCGATGCCAAGCTTGTCGATCGCCTCAGCCACGAGGCGGTGAATGATGCCGTGCGTGCAGCCCGGACAGTAATGGGTTGGAACCTCCAACAGGGCGTGCGGCCTTTTTGCCACGATCATCATGCGTCACCTCCCGCTGCTTTTTCGATTGCCGCGAGCACCTGCCCGGGCGATGGAATCATGCCGCCGACCCTGCTCACGAGCGTCACCGGACGCGCGCAGCGGATGGAAAGCTCAATATCCTCGATCATCTGCCCCATGGAAAGCTCCACGGACAGAAAGGAACGGATGTTTTTCGCTGCCTCGGCGAGCGCCTTTTTCGGAAAAGGCCAAAGCGTGATCGGTCGGATCAGACCGACGCGGATGCCCTTTTCGCGCGCGGCGTCCACCGCGTTGCGCGTGACACGCGCCGCGATGCCGTAGGCGACCACGCAGATTTCCGCATCCTCCATGCGGTACGACTCGTGGAGCGTCTCATTCTGCTCAATGGTGCGGTAGCGCTCGTAGCGCACAAGGTTGGTCCGCTCCAACTCCTCCGGCTGAAGGTAAAGGGAGCTAACGACATGATGCTTGCGCTCCATCTTCGTTCCGGTCAGCGCCCAGGGCTTATCGTAAGCTTTTTGCTCGCCAAACGCGAGCGTCACCGGCTCCATCATCTGGCCGATTGTGCCATCCGCGAGGATCATGGCAGGCATGGAATACTGATCCGCAAGGTCAAACCCCTTGACCGTAAGACTCGCCATCTCCTGTACGGAGGCGGGCGCCAGCACGATGATATGATAATCGCCGTGTCCGCCGCCGCGGGTAGCTTGGAAGTAATCTGCTTGGGACGGCTGTATGCCGCCAAGCCCCGGACCGCCGCGCTGCACGTTGACGATAAAGGCAGGTAGGTCGCTGCCCGCAAGATAGGAGATCCCCTCCGCTTTGAGGGAAATGCCCGGGCTTGAGGAAGAGGTCATGACGCGCTTGCCGGACGCCGCTACGCCATACACCATGTTGATCGCGGCAATCTCGCTTTCCGCCTGCAGGAACACCCCGTCGATTTTAGGCATCCGCTTTGCCATATAAGCCGCGATCTCCGTCTGCGGCGTGATGGGGTAACCGAAATAATGGCGACAGCCCGCCTGTATGGCAGCCTCGGCAATGGCCTCGTTGCCTTTCATCATCACTTTTTCCGACATATTCCGCACCTCACCTTTCCACCGTAATCACGCAGTCGGGACACATCGCCGCACAGGATGCACATCCGGTGCAAAGCGACTCGTCCGTCACTGCGGCAGGGGAATGCCCCTTCAGGTTGATTTTTTCCCGATCGATCCTGAGGATTCCCTTCGGGCATGCATCCACACAAAGGCCGCAGCCCTTGCAGAGATCCGTTTCAAACGTCAGTTTCGCCATTGTTGAACCATCCTTATCTCAAAATGATCATACCTGTTTCAGGGGGAAAAGCTCCCCCGCCATACCGCCCAGCTCCGCGCATAGCCGCTCTCCCGCCGCAGTGAACAACACGGGCAGTCCGCATTGCTCCGCAAGCTCCCGCATGCGTGCGTCGGTTTCGAACACATCTCGCGCAGTCGTCTGCGTGCCGAGATTGGAATTGTTGACCAGGCAGGTCGCACGTATGCCGCAGGCCCGCTCCACCTCGCGCAGCACCGCCAGCGCATCCGCCGTGTTCCTCGTCAAAGGGCGGAAGAAGTTGACGACAAAGAGCATTTCATAGTTCCCTTCCGCCAAGATCGACGGCGTGTATCTGCCCAGCGCCACCGCGCCCCGGTCATCCCCTCCCACATCCAGCACGACGTAGGAGGAGCGATCCTCCAGCGCCTGATACAGTTCGCCGGGAAGGGACGGAAGGTCGAGATTGCTGTTGGCAAAGGGCGAGCAGACCAGCCGGACGCCGTTTTCTGCAAGCGCCGTGCGGTGATCCGCCGTGCGAAAATACGGATTGACGATGTCGAGATCGGCGATCACGACGCTCTTTTTTTCCTCCCGCAGCCGCAGTGCAAGAGCGACCGCAAGGCTTGTCTTGCCGCTTCCGTAATGACCCGTGAAAATGGTTACGCGCTTTGCCTTCAAGTTGCGCAGCGTCCTTTCTTACAGCATCCTGCGGATGATCTTTCCGCTTGTGGTTTTGGGCAGCGCGTCACGGAATTCCACGATGCGCGGGTATTTATAGGGTGCAGTGTGCGCTTTGACGTATTCCTGTATCTCCCGTTTGAGCGCCTCCGTACCTTCAGTGCCGGGAATCAGCACGATGCTGGCCTTGATGATCTGGCCGCGCACCTCGTCCGGCGCTGCTGAAACGCCGCATTCAAGCACATAGGGAAGCTCCATAATGACGTTTTCGATTTCAAAAGGCCCGATGCGATAGCCGGAGGACTTGATCACATCATCCTTGCGGCCGACATACCAGTAATACCCGTCCTCGTCGCGATAGGCAAGATCGCCCGTATGGTACAATCCGTCGTGCTTGGCCTCCCTGGTCGCCTCTTCATCGTTGTAGTATTCGACGAGCAGGCCGCAGGGGTCGCCCTTGTCGGTGCGGATGACGATCTCTCCGTTTGCGCCCGTTTCGACGCTGTTACCGTCGGGATCGACGAGATCCACGTCGTAGAGCGGCACGGGCTTGCCCATCGAACCAACCTTGTGTGTGCCGCCCCGCAGGTTGCCGATCACAAGCGTTGTTTCCGATTGACCGAAGCCCTCCATGAGCTGCATGCCGGTCGCCTTCTCTATCTGCCGGAAAACCTCCGGGTTGAGCGCTTCGCCCGCGATAGACGCGTGGCGCACGCTCGAAAGGTCATACCGTGAGAGGTCCTCCTTGGCGAGCATACGGTACATCGTCGGCGGCGCGCAGAAGGAGGTGATGCGGTATTGCGCGAACATCGGCAGGATATCCGCCGCGTCAAACCGGTCGAAATCATACACGAACACCGCCGCCTCGCAGAGCCATTGCCCGTAGAGCTTGCCCCACATGGCCTTCGCCCAGCCTGTGTCCGATATGGTCAGGTGCAGCCCGTCCGGGTTCACACACTGCCAATACTTGGCGGTAATGAAGTGACCAAGGGGGTATTTATAATTGTGCGCCGCCAGCTTCGGCTGGCCGGTCGTGCCGGACGTAAAGAACATCAGCATCAAGTCGCTGCCGCAGGGCGCGTCCGCATCGCGTCGGAAAGTTTCCGAAAAGAGCGGATACTCCCCGTCGAAATCGCGCCAGCCATCGCGCTTGCCGCCGACGAGAATCTGCGTGATCGCGTCCGAAAAACCCGCTGCGCCAAGTTCCGCGTGCAGCGCCGCGTCGCCGTCCGCCGTGCATAGGATGGCGGAAACGCCGGCCTTTTCATAGCGGTACACATAGTCATGCTCCTGGAGCAGGTAGGTCGCCGGGATGCCGATTGCGCCGATCTTATGCAGTCCGATCATCGCAAGCCAGAACTGGTAATGGCGCTTGAGCACCAACATCACGCGATCCCCCCGTTTGATGCCCAGGGATTTGAAGTAATTGGCGCACCGTGCGCTTTCGCGCTTCATATCTGCAAAGGTGAAGCGCCGTTCGGTTCCGTCCCGCGCGATGTGGAGCATGGCCAGCTTGTCGGGACACTCCTGCGCAAGGCCGTCCACGATATCAAAGGCAAAGTTGAACGTTTCCTCGTTTTCGAAGCGGAGCGCCTGCAGCATCCCCTGATCGTCCTTCACCGGATGGATGAAGCGGTGGTAGATGCGCCGCCTCTCCTGTTCGGGCTGCGGCTCAGGCTCCGGATCGGGATTTCTCTGTTCGTCAGATTCCTGTGCCGCCTGATAGGCGGCGGGGTTGAGCACGATGGCGTAAAAGGCGCAACTCGCCCCGTCCACCGCGATCATGCCGTGCGGGATGGAACTGTCGTAATACGCGCAGTCGCCGGAGCGGAGAATTTCCGTATGCGCGCCGATCTGCAGTTTCATCGTGCCGCTGATGACGAGGTCGCACTCCTGCCCTTCATGCGTGGTAAGCTCGATCTCCCCCCGCTCCGCCTGCTCGGAATACGCGCATTCCACATAAAGCGGTTCGGATATACGGTGCTGAAAGGGGGCGGCGAGGTTGTAGTAAACCATGCCGTGCGCCTGCTCGATGCGCGCGCCTTCCCCCGCCCGGGTGATCGTATAACCCTTGAGTTTGGGGCTGGTGCCCTCGATGATATCCGTGACGTTGACGTTGAACGCCACAGCGCAGCGGTAAATGAAGGCGAAGCTTAAATCGTGCGCGCCGTATTCGCAGGCGATGTACTCTTCCTTCGATACGCCTGTGCGCAGCGCCATTTCCTCTGCGCTGTAACCCATGATGCCCCGCAATTCGCGGATGCGCGCGGCCATTTCCTGCAGTTGAACATCCAGTCCGGTCGTGCTTTCCATCTGTTTATCCTCCAATCGGGTACAAAAAAATCGTCCCAAAGATAATCAACGATAATCTGATCATCTTTGAGACGAGTAAACAGTTTTTCTGTTACCCGCGGTACCACTCAAATTGCACCGGCATCGCTGCCGGTACCGCTCTTCAGGCTCCAACAAGCCCTATGCCGTAACGCCGCATTCACGGGAAGGTTCTACTTGCCCGCCTGCGCGGGCGTTCTTCCTTCCGGCTCGGGAGC
>CAZJYV010000073.1:5582-9053 GCA_964550295.1 uncultured Clostridium sp.
AACAAGCCCTGTGCCGTAACGCCGCACCCACGGGAAGGTTCTACTGACCCGCAAAGGGATGTTCTTCCTTCCGGCTCGGGAGCTACAAATGCCGAATCACGCTTGCCCGCTCACACCAACCGCCGGCTCTCTGATAAGCGATATGCTGGCATCCTCTCCGTCGTCGCCTTTAAATTTTACCCAGATTATCATGCATAATATATACTTGTCAAGGTATCTTTTTGCATTATTTGCAAAAATCATTTCAGCTTTGCTTCGCCCCGCGAACGTATGCGCCCAACGGAGGCACAAAAAAATGTAGGCGCAGAGCGGTGTTTAGAGTAACCGTCGCATGATCTTGCCGCTGATCGTTTTAGGCAGCTCCGTTCGGAATTCCACAATGCGGGGATATTTATAAGGCGCGGTATGCGTTTTAACATACTCCTGAATCTCCCGTTTGAGCGCCTCTGTGCCCTGTGTATCCCGCGTGAGCACGACGCTCGCCTTGATGACCTGGCCGCGCACCTCATCCGGCGCGGCGCTCACGCCGCACTCAAGCACATAAGGAAGCTCCATGATGACGTTTTCGATCTCAAACGGCCCGATGCGGTAGCCGGAGGATTTGATCACGTCATCCCTGCGGCCGACATACCAGTAGTAACCGTCCTCGTCGCGCCAGGCAAGGTCGCCCGTATGATAGCAACCATCCCGTATCACCTCGCGGCTGTGCTCATCATCCCGATAGTAGCCTTGGAAAAGGCCGTGCGGGTTGCCCCGGTCGAGACGCAGCACGATCTCGCCCGGTTCGCCGAGTTCCGCGCGCTTGCCGCCCTCGGTCAGCAGGTCCACATCGTACGTCGGCACAGGCTTACCCATCGAACCGGGTTTTGGCGTCATGCCGGCAAGGCAGGCCACGGTCAGGGTCGTTTCCGTTTGGCCGAAGCCCTCCATGATGCGAAGGCCCGTCGCATGCTCGAACTGATAGAACACCTCGGGGTTGAGCGCCTCGCCCGCGGTCGTGGCATGGCGGATAGAGGAAAAGTCATAGAGGGAGAGATCCTCCTTGATCATCATGCGATAGATCGTCGGCGGCGCGCAGAGGGTTGTGACCTTGTATTTTCCGAGCATCGGCAACAGCTGCGCCGCGTCGAACCGCTCGAACTCAAACACGGCGACAGCGGCCTCGCAGAGCCATTGTCCATAGAGCTTGCCCCAGAGCGCCTTGCCCCAGCCCGTGTCGGATATGGTCAGATGCAGCCCATCGGAATGGACGCAGTGCCAATATTTCGCGGTGACGAAGTGCCCCAGCGCGTAGGTGCAGCTGTGCGAGGCGATCTTGGGGTAGCCCGTCGTGCCGGAGGTGAAGAACATGAGCATGGTATCATCCCCCGCAATCGCGTCCTGCGGACGATCAAAACGGCTGGAGAATACCCTATATTCCTCATCGAAGCTGTGCCAGCCTTCGCGGCTGCCGTTCACGATGATTTTCGTGAGCGGTTCCGCATAGCCTTCCTGCCCCAGCTCCGCCTGACGGGCAACATCGCCGTCCGCCGTACAAAGGATGGCGGATACGCCCGCGGACTGGTAACGGTAGGTAAAGTCGTGCGCAACGAGCTGGTACGTCGCCGGTATGGCGACCGCGCCGATTTTATTGAGCGCCAGCATGGAGAACCAGAACTGATAGTGCCGCTTGAGCACAAGCATCACGCGGTCTCCCTTTTTGATGCCTAACGAGCGGAAATAGTTCGCACAGCGGTTGGATGCCTTCATCATATCCTCAAAGGTGAAGCGGCGCTCCGTCCCCTCCGCATCCACATGGAGCATAGCGAGCTTGTCCGGCGATTTGAGCGCGATTTCATCCACGATGTCGAACGCGAAATTGAATTGGTCCGCGTTTTCGAATGTGACGCCCGCGAGCGCGCCTTGATCATCCTCGGAAGTTTTGACGAAGCGGTTGCAAACATAATCCTCCGAGCGGCGCGCGTCAACGATGCTGGCATGCATCTCCTGCGCATTTTGAGCACCCTCGCCCGGCAGAACAACCGCGAGAAAGCGGCATTCCTGCCCGCCGACTGCGACCATGCCGTGGGGCGTGGCGCTGTTGTAATAAATGCTGTCACCCTCGTTGAGCACTTCCGTATGCTCGCCGATCTGCGCCTTGAGAGAACCGCTCAGCACAAGATCGAATTCCTGCCCGTTGTGGGTCGTCTGATGGATGGGGCGGTTTTGCTGCGTTTCGGAATAATCGTAGCGCACATAGTAGGGCTGCGCGATCTTGTTGCGAAACAGCGGAGCAAGCCCCGTGATCTCGATGCCGTCCTCCTTGGCGGCCATCTGCCCTTCCCCCTTGCGCGTGACGGCATAGGAGGAGAGGCGCGCGCTTTCCCCTTCGAGCAGATCCGTGATGCCGATGCCAAAGGCGAGCGCGCATTTATGCACGAACGTAAAGGGAAAATCCACGCGCCCAGCCTCGTAGGCCGTGTAATCCGCGAGCGTAACATCGGTCCTCTTTGCCATTTCCTCCCGGGTGAAACCCGTAATTTCCCGCATTTCGCGTATGCGGTAGGCAACCTCCATCAATTGCGTGTTCAACGCGGCAGCTTCCATAGCGTCCTCCTTACCGGTAATCGGCATAAATTTTAAATAAAAAGAACCCGCCTCAAATTTCTTTGAGACGGGCTATAACCTAAATTATCCTCCCGCGGTACCACTCAAATTGCGCCGAATCGACGCCTCTCAATGGGCTCTATCAAGCCCCATGCCTTCACGCGGCAAATACGGAAAACTCTACTCGCGCCACGCGCTTTGGAGTTTTCGGCTCGGAAGGGATGGGATTTGTGATTGAACCTGCCGCCGGGTTTCCATCCTCCCCGGCTCTCTGTAGGCGGCGCAACCGTCCGTCTTCGTCACAGCCTTTGTTTATATATTCAATTGTTATGCATGATAACAGCCGTGCGCATGTTTGTCAACCGTTATATTTTTCATTTTTTGCGCGGCTCGCGTCATGCGGTTTCAATGGATGCGGCTTTATGCAGCTTTAATTTTTCAACGGCGTCCTCACGCATTTTGTATTTGAGGATCTTTCCCGCGGCATTCATGGGGAAGGCTTCAACCATCTCGACATAGCGCGGCACTTTATGTTTTGCCATCGACGCACGCACATAGTCCTGAATTTCCTTCTCCGTTGCGGTCTCTCCATGCTTGAGGATGACGCAGGCCATGATCTCCTCGCCGTACTGTTCATCCGGCACGCCGATCACCTGCACGTCCTTCACCTTAGGGTGCGCGTAGAGGAACTCCTCGATCTCCTTCGGATAGATGTTTTCGCCGCCGCGGATGATCATATCCTTGAGCCTGCCCGTGATGCGGTAGTTACCCTCCGGCGTCTCGCATGCAAGGTCGCCTGTATGAAGCCAGCCGTCGCTGTCTATGGCCGATTTCGTCGCCTTGGGCATCTTGTAATAGCCTTTCATGAGATTGTAGCCGCGCGCG
>CAZJYV010000074.1:0-9023 GCA_964550295.1 uncultured Clostridium sp.
GAACTGCTGGCCGCGCTCAAGCGGGCAGGCGCGTTTGTGGGCGTTGTGACATCGAGAAACACCGAGGCTGCGATCGACCATCTCGAACGGTTCGGCCTGATGCCGGATATCGATTATGTGCGGGGCGGCGAACCGGGCGGCAGCGCGGAAAAGCTGACGTTGCTGCGCGAAGCGCTTGCCGATCTGCATGCGGATAAAAACGAAACGGTTATGGTGGGCGACAGGCATTTTGACCTGCTTGCCGCGCGGAACGCCGGGATCGATTCCGTCGGCGTTACATACGGCTACGGCGCGGCGGAGGAAATTGCAGCCTGCGAACCGACGCATACGGTATCAAGCGTCAACGAACTCAGTAAACTGCTGTTGAGCGGAACTTCCATGCGAAAGGAGTGAATAGGATGAAGCTGATCTTCGCAATCGTTCAGAACGATGATTCAAAGAGGCTCATCAAGGCGCTGGTGCAGAACAATATCAGCGTTACGCGCATTTCGAGCACAGGTGGCTTCCTGCACGGGGGCAACACCACGCTGATGATCGGCGTGGAAAGCGACAAGGTATCCGAAACGCTGGATGTCATCAAATCGAAGTCCAGCATGCGCAAGGAATTCATGGTGATTCCCTCAACGCTGCCGGGCTATGCCGACAGTTCGCCGACGCCCGTTCAGGTCACGTTGGGCGGCGCGACGGTGTTCATCGTGGACGTGGGAGAGTTCCATAAATTTTGAGTGCGACCGCGCAATTGATCGATCAAAGGCTTGCCTCGGCCATGCGGGCGGGGCCTGTATGCCATGCTTTTTTTATTTCCGGGCCGGATGATAAACTTTGCTATGAGATCGCGCGCAAAGCCGCCATGCTGGTATGCGCGGGAGAAAACGGCGACAGCGCCGCGCCGGAAACCTGTCCGGATTACTTTGAGCTTAACGGAAGCGCCGTCAAGATCGAGCGGGTTCGGGAGATCCTTCAGGAGCTGAACCATAGGCCGTCCGGTCTTTTTGGACGGGCGATCGTCGTGCGCAACGCGCACGCGCTCACCTCTCAGATACAGAATGCCCTCTTGAAAACAATCGAGGAGCCGCCGGTAAAGACTGTCTTCCTTCTGACGGGCAACGCGGACGGCGTGTTGCCGACCGTCGCTTCGCGTTGCTGCGTGATGCGCATCGGATTACCCGGATATGATGAAGTATACGATCGCCTTGTAACCCTCGGTGCACCCTCGGGGGACGCGCGTTTGTTTGCCGCGCAGAGCGGGGGCAGCGCCACGCGGGGCGAACGGTTGTTTTTGGATGAGGAATACCGCGCCCACCGCGCGGCCGCCCTCGATGCCTTCGTTTTGCTCCTGTCGGGCGGGTTGCCGGTGAGCGTGACAAAATCGCTCGCCTCGGACGCAGGCGAGGCGCTTATATTCATGCTTTCCTTCGCTTCGGACATGCTCCGCGCAAAAACGGGCGGGGCGGTGTCGGATAACACGGACAGGGCGGACGAGGCGCTGCGGCTGGCGGAACGCTTTACAACAGGAAAACTAACGTGTATGATAGATATGCTGTCCGCGGCGAACGCGGGCATCGTACGCGCGGGCGGCGGCTGGTATTATGCCGTGCATGCAATCAATCGTTTGTTTTTGGATATTTCGGAGGTTGTAAATAAATGAAAACCGTGATAGGCGTCCGTTTCAGGGATGGCGGGAAAACGTATTATTTCGATCCCAACGGGCTTGAGATAAAGGAAGGGGATGGCGTGATCGTCGAAACGGCCCGTGGAACGGAGTTCGGCGACGTGGTTTGCGCGCCCCAAGAAGTGGAGGAAGATAAAATCGTTGCGCCCTTGAAAGAGGTGCAGCGCGTCGCTTCCGAGCACGACAGGGAGCAGAGGGACAAGAACCGTGCCAAAGAGAAGGAAGCGTTTGAAGCATGTTTGCGGAAAATCGCTGAGCACAAGCTCGACATGAAGCTTGTGGATGTGGAATATTCCTATAACGGCACGAAGGTGGTTTTCTACTTTACGGCCGACGGGCGCGTGGATTTCAGAGAGTTGGTCAAGGACCTTGCTTCCGTGTTTAAAACGCGCATCGAGCTGCGCCAGATCGGCGTGCGGGATGAGGCCAAGATGCTCGGCGGCCTCGGCTCCTGCGGAAGACCTGTATGTTGCAAAACCTTCCTGGCGGACTTTACGCCCGTTTCGATTAAAATGGCTAAGGAACAGAACCTTTCGCTTTCCCCAACGAAGATATCGGGCATCTGCGGAAGGCTCATGTGCTGCCTCAAGTATGAGCAGGACTCTTATGAAAGCATGCGCCGCCAGATGCCGCGCGTCGGCCGCGATGTAACGACGCCCGACGGAATAGGGGCAGTGCTTGAAAACAATGTAATCACGGAAAAAACGCGCGTGCGCGTCACACTTGCGGATGGCACGTTCGACGTGCGGTCATATCCCTTCCGTGAACTTCGTCCCAAGGGCGGCCCGCGCGGTGACGCGAATCAGAAGGAAGACGCTTCGGCGGCGGATTCTGCGGATGATAAGGACGCGATCCCTCTTGATTTTTCAGAATGAGTGCGCTAAAATATTCGTTGAGTTTATGAATGGAGGGTTATAACATGGCTTATAAAATCAGTGACGCCTGCATCAGCTGCGGCGCGTGCGCTTCCGAATGCCCCGTCGGCGCGATTTCTCAGGGTGACGATATCTATGTGATCAATGCCGATCTTTGCATCGACTGCGGCGCATGCGAGGGCGTTTGCCCGGTCGGCGCGCCCAAGCAGGAGTGAAGCGGAAATAATCAATCGTACACATAAGGGCGGGTATATATGTGTACCCGCCCTTTTGTTTGTTCAAGCGCCGGGGGAACGTTTGTATGCAAAAAAGCAAACCCCATATCGGCATACTGCTCATGCTGGCTTGCGCTCTGCTGTGGAGCCTTAACGGCCTGAGCATCAAGCTCGTTCCATGGAATGCCATGGTGCTTGCCGGCTGGCGCGGACTTGCCGCCGCCGCGACGCTGATCGCAGCGATGAAGATCCTTCGCTATCCCATTCATTTCAACCTTCGCTCGGTTCTGATCGGTCTTTGCGTCTGCGCGACGGGGTTTCTCTACATTGTCGCCAACCGGCTGACAACCGCCGCCAACGCCATCGTGCTGCAATACACCTCTCCCATGTGGCTGATGGTGCTGAGCATCCTCTTTTTTCAGAAAAAATACCGCGGACTCGATTATGGCGCGGTGCTGTTGACGATTGCCGGCATCGCCCTTTTCTTCCTGGATAGACTGACGCCCGGCGGAACGCTCGGCAACATCATCGCCATCATCGACGGCTGCACCCTCGCTGGCGTATACCTGTTGGTGGGAGAATCGGATGAGCCGCACAGGCTTTCTGGTATATTGAGCGGCCTTGTGCTTACGGCGGCAATCGGCATCCCCTTCACGTTTGTATACAGGCCTGAAGTTACGCCCTTAACCGTATCCCTTGTGGCGGTTATGGGGATCTTCCAGCTTGGATTGCCGTATGCGCTATACAGCATCGCAATCAATTATTGTCCTCCTCTGGGCTGCGTCCTGATCGGCTCGGCGGAGATTGTGCTCAACCCGGTCTGGGTATGGCTGGTTGTGGGCGAAAAGCCCGATCGGTACGCACTGCTCGGCAGTGCGCTCATACTCGTGACCATCACACTTTGGTGTGCGCTCGGCGGCTCGAAGCCAAAGGAGGGGCTCCCGCTGAGCTGACGGATCGAACGGTTCATCCGTCCTTTTCTTATGGATATTAGCTTAAAGCCAAATGCAAAGACCTTTTTCCGTTTCGCCGTTCCCTCGGTTGCGTCCATGCTCATGTATTCCCTATATACCATCATGGATGGCATCTTCCTCGCGCACGCGGTCGGCGAATATGCCCTTGCAGCCATCAACCTCGTTATGCCCTACATCAACGCCGTATTCGCGGTGGCCGTGTTTTTTTCCATGGGCACGTCCACTGTGGTTTCCATCGCGCTTGGCGGGGGCGATCGGGATGAAGCCAACCGCATCTTTACCCAGAACACCTGGGTGATGCTCGCTATCTCCTTCCTTTTTGCCGTGCTGGCGGAGGTTTTCACCGTGCCGCTCGCGCTCTTTCTGGGGGCGACGGCGAATACGCTCGGTTCTGTTACAACATATCTTCGCATCGTCGCGCCCTTCACCTTCTTTTTTATGGTGGGATACAGCTTTGAGGTACTCGTGAAAACCGGCGGGCATCCGATCGTTTCCATCATCAGCATGGCAAGCTGTTTCGTCGCCAACGTCGTGCTTCATCTTGTGCTGGTCGTGTGGCTGGACTTTGGCATCGCGGGCGGCGCGGCGGCGACCGTGATCGCGCAGGGCATCGGGTTTGTCATCTTCTTTATGCACTTCATACGCAAACGTTCCGACTTGCGTTTCGTGCGTCTCAAAAAACCCTTCCTCGGCATTTACAGTCGGATTCTCTCCCTCGGACTTTCCGAATTTGCGGGGGAACTTTCACTTGCGCTGGTTGTGTTCCTGTTCAATCGCGCGGCGTTCCGCGTGCTGGGCGAGGGGGGCGTTGTCAGCTATGCCGTGCTCGCTTACGTCAACAATATCGTCATTATGGTGATGGCGGGCGTCACGCAGGGCATGCAGCCCTTGGTCGGCATGTTCCACGGCGCGGGGGATCGGCGGGGCTGTTTGCGGTTCTACCGCTTCGCGCTGCGGACGATTTTCGTCGCTGCAATCGCGCTGTTCCTTTCCTGTCAGCTTTTTGCGGAGGGCATTACGGCGCTGCTGCTTGAGCGCTCAAGCGACATGTTCGCGTACACGGCAGGCGCGCTCAGGCTCTTCTCGTATTCGTTCCTGCTGGTGGGCTTCAACCTGTGTTCCGCCGGGTTCCTTAACGCCATGGAAAAACCTGGGAAGGCGCTTGTGATCTCCCTGGGCAGGGGGATTGTCGTCATCACGACAGCGATCTATCTGATGAGCGCCTTGTTGGGTGAGAGCGGACTCTGGATGGCAACGACCGTCAGCGAGGGCATTGTCCTTGCCGTAAACATCGCGCTGGTGCTGACGGTTTTGATCACGGACAAAAACTTCCATAAGCAAAAAGAGAGCCTCCGCGCTTAAGCGGAGGCCCTCGATGATGAACCATCGTTCATTGTCAATTGCCAATTATCTTAACCCTGCTGCGGCGGCTGATACTCGCCTGACTGACCGCCCCAGGGTTTTTCAGGCGTTTTTTCCACAGGCGGATAGACCGGCTGCTGCGGATAAACCGGCGGCTGATACTGCGGTTGCTGGTAAACGGGCTGCTGATACTGCGGCTGCTGCGGCTGGGCGTATACGGGCGGCTGTACAAAATTGAAGCCGCAGTTGGCGCAGAATTTTGCGTCCGTAGGCACGGCGTTGCCGCAGCCGGGGCAAACTTTACCCTTGGGGCGGCTGGCTTCCATCGCGCGCGCTTCCTGCACCGCGTCGAACATGCAGGCTTGCACAAGGCCCATGAAAAGCGGGAACACAAGGCCGACAAGCAGCACAAACACGAACAGGATGATATCAAACAAGATGCCGACATAGGGGATCATCGCAAGGGCGAGAAGGATGCCGGCGGCCACGCTCACCATCACGGCTGCGAGGATATCCGCGCCGAAAAGTTTCCAGCGGTACCCTTTTGTTTCCTCCATGGAAACGCGCAGAGCCTGCGTCCCGGTCAGTTCGGAGCGTGTGAGGAGAAGGTAAGGAACGAATCTGTATGCATACATTTTGATGATGTTCATCACGGGCACGGGGCTCCATATGAACATCCAGAGCGCCTGCCAGCCCATCGTGCCGGCTGTTTTCCAAAAGCTCCTGAAGCCTGAGAAAAGCAGGTCCGAATTGACTTCCTCGCCATGGAAGCCTTTGTAGTACACGGCTATCATGCCGAATCCCAGCACGAGCACGATCGGAATCACGATGATCGGCAGCATGCCGAAAACGCATGCGAGAGAGGTGAGCAAACCGCCCATCAGCGACAGCCCCCAAAGCCTGAAGGGCTTTTTGAACAGAATTCCCAGTGCTTTTTTGTACGCTGAAAAAACCATAAGGATACCTCCATGCGAATTGATATGTTGATTATATCAGAACATACGTTTGCGGGCAATAAAAACAGGCAGCGCTGGAAGCTATAATTATCTTGCCAGGTCGGACGCACTGTGCTATAATATCTTCTGTTGGGCGGCAAAGCCGTTATGGTGTGATGTGAGAGTGGGTGTTTCCCGCTCTTTTATTTTGAAAGGCAGGAGGAGCGCCGAATGAAGGTAACCGAGGCGATCGCGGGCATCGTCGGGGCAAAGATCGAATCGATGGGGTACGAATTGTACGACGTCGAGTATGTCAAGGAGTTCGGCGAGATGAACCTCGTGATAACCATAGACGCGCCGGCCGGCGTTGCACTGGACGAGTGTGAGCGCGTGAGCCACGCGGTTGAGCCTTTGATCGACGCTGCAGACCCCATCGGCGAAGCCTATTATTTGATTGTTTCTTCCGTGGGCCTCGATCATCCGATCCGGAGGAACCGCGATTTTCAGCGAAACCTCGGGCAGATCGTCGAGGTAAAGCTATATGTGGCTATCGATAAAAAGAAACAGCTCAAAGGCAAGCTCGTATCATTCGACGAGGAGAGCTTCGTGATCGAGCCGGACAAAGGCGGCGAACGCCGGATTCTTAGAAAGGACGCGGCGCTGATCCGTCCGTGGATCGACTTTTAAATCATTTTTGATATCATTTGGGAGGAGAAAGAATGAACGCCGATTTTATAGAAGCCCTGAACGCCATAGAAAAGGAACGCGGCATCAATAAGGACGTGCTCATAGACGCATTTGAGGCGGCGCTTGTCGCTGCCTACAAACGCAACTACAATACGACGGGCAACGTGCGCGCCGTGGTGGACAGGGATACGGGCGAGGTGCAGATATTCGCGAGCAAAACCGTCGTCGAGGTTGTGGAAAACCCCACGATCGAGATCTCCATCGAGCAGGCCAAGCGCATCAACACCCATTATGAGGTGGGTGATGTGCTGGAGGAGGAATCCAACCCCAAGAATTTCGGACGCATCGCAGCGCAGACCGCCAAGCAGGTGGTCGTACAGAGAATCCGCGAGGCGGAGCGCGGCGTGATCTTTGAGGAATATGTTGAAAAGGAAAACGAGATCCTCACCGCGATCGTGCAGCGCGTAGAGAAAAACGGCGTGTATGTGGAGCTGGGCAAAACGGACGGTCTTCTTGCGATGAACGAGTCCATCCCCGGCGAGGAATACGGAACCAGCAACCGAATCAAAGTGTATGTGCTCGAAGTGCGCAAAACCAGCAAAGGGCCTCAGGTGCTCGTTTCACGCACCCATCCCGGTCTTGTCAAGCGCCTGTTCGAGTTGGAGGTTCCGGAGATCATGTCCGGCATCGTGCAGGTCAAGTCCATCGCGCGCGAGGCGGGTTTCCGCACGAAGGTTGCGGTGCATTCGACCGATTCGCAGATCGATGCGGTCGGCGCGTGCGTGGGGCAGAAGGGCATCCGCGTGGAGCGCATCGTGAACGAGCTGCACAATGAAAAGATCGATATTATCGAGTGGGACAGCGACCCCGCGGTTTATATCGCCAAGGCGCTCAGCCCCGCGAAGGTGCTGATGGTTTATATCAACGAAACCGAAAAGGCCGCAAAGGTCGTTGTGCCGGATACGCAGCTTTCCCTCGCCATCGGCAAGGAAGGACAAAACGCGCGCCTCGCCGCCAAACTGACAGGCTGGAAGATCGACATCAAGAGTCAGGCTCAGGCCGAGCGTGAGATGGATCTTTATGAGGAATCTCTCGAGGACGAAGCGGTCGAGGAAGACACGGAGGAATAATGGCAGAAAAAAAGACGCCCATGCGCATGTGCGTCGCGTGCAGGCAGATGATGCCTAAAAGGCAATTGCTGCGCGTCGTGCGCACGCCCGAAAACGACATTAGACCCGATCCAACGGGCAAACTGTCAGGGAGGGGCGCGTATCTTTGCAAGAGTGCGCAGTGTCTTGAGCGCGCGAAGAAAACGCGTGCGCTCGATCGTGCGCTGGAGCATAAAGTCGGCGACGAGGTGTTCACTTTGATCGAAAAGGAGATCGGCCTTGGCTGACGAAGGAAAATTACGCGGAGCGATGGGGCTCGCGATGAAGGCGGGCAAATGTGCCGCGGGCGATTTCGTCTGCGAGAAGCTCGTTAAGAGCGGGGAAGCGCGTCTTGCGGCGCTGGATGCGTCGGCGAGCGCAAACACGAAGGAACGATACCGCGGAATGTGCGAGCGCGCGGGTATACCGCTGCTTGAAATGGAGCAAATGGGCGATGCGATCGGCAAGCCGGGCAGGATGATCGCCGCTTTCACGGATGAGGGTTTTGCAAAAATGATCGCTTCGGCGTACGCGGCAGTGCGCCGGGAAAACGACACGGGGGTGGAATGATGGCTAAAGCAAAATTGATGGATTCAGCAAAAGAGCTGGAATCTCAGGCGAAAGAGCTTTTTGAAAGAATCAAAAAGACTCATTCGGATATGGGCGGAACGCTCGCTGAGGTGAGGCGGCTGGAATCCATGCTCATAGAAAAAGAAAAAAGCGCACAAAGGGAGCGCATCGAGGCTGAACGGGCTGAACGCCTGAAGGAACTGCTCGAGTCCGATGGCGACCATGCATATCATGTAGGCAGGGACGAGTCCGTGGAGGCGCAGGCCGCTGAGCATGTGACGCAAGAGCAATCGCCCGCCAAGGAGATGCCCGTAAGGGAAGAGCCTGCTGTGGAAACGCCGGTGCGCGAAGCGCCAGCTACGCAGCCGGAGCCTGTTCCCGTTCCTGTTAAAGTGCAGGAACCGGTTGTGGTTTCGGTCGAGCCTGCCGTCGCGCAGAATCCGCCTGCCGCAACGCAAGCCTCCGGAACCGAAAAGGCTGAGCCTGCCGCGCAAGACAGGCCGCAGCAGCCGCGCGAAGGCGGCTACCAGCAGCGCGACCCGAACAGGCCGCAGCAGCCGCGCGAAGGCGGCTATCAACAGCGCG
>CAZJYV010000075.1:0-8976 GCA_964550295.1 uncultured Clostridium sp.
TTGGCAACAAGAAAAAAGTCGGTATCGTCCAGGGGCTGCTCCATTCTCCCCACCTGATTATCCTCGATGAGCCGACGAACGGCCTCGATCCGCTGATGCAAAAAACGTTCTTTGATCTCATCAGGCAGGAGAACCGGCGCGGGGCGACCGTTCTGTTTTCCTCGCACATCCTCAGCGAGGTGCAGCGCATATCGGACCGGGTCGCAATCATCAAGGACGGGCGCATCGTGGTCGTTCAGGCGGTCGCGGAGCTGCTGCGCAACGCGTATAAGAGCGTCAGCCTTGCGTTTGAATCCGCCGGGGCTGTGCCGCGGGATTTCTCATTCGAGGGCGCGCAGAACCTCACGGTGTGCGAAGAGAGCGTCAGCTTTCTTTATAAGGGCGACGTCAACGCCCTGATCGCGCAGATCGCGCACTATCCCCTCTCAAACGTCGATATCACGGAACCGACGCTTGAGGAAATCTTTATGCACTACTATGCCGAGTGAGGAGGTGTAAGGAGTTGAACATGTTCCTGTTTGAAATCAAGGCGCAGTTCAAAAGCTTCCTCGTGTGGGCTGCGAGCCTGATCGGCCTGTTCCTTTTGCTCGGTACGGCTTTCTACGGGGTATTCATGGAAAGCAAAGATGCCGTGCAGGATGCGCTCAACGGCCTGCCCCCCGCGTTTGCCGCCGTTTTCGGCGTCAACGTCGAAACCATCTTTTCCTACGCGGGCTTCTTCCATTTTATCTACACCTATCTGGCCCTCGTCGGCGCGATTATGGCAGCGTCCGTCGCCCTTTCCGCCTTTTCGCGGGAGAAGCGCGCGAAATGTACGGATTTTCTTCTCACAAAGCCTGTGGAGCGCGAGCGCGTGTTCGCGATGAAACTGCTCGCATGCCTGACGGTGATCATCGTGACGAACATCCTGTTCCTCGCGGCGTCAGTCATCAGTTATATCGGCAACACGGGCGACTCATCCGGCCTAGGAAGGCTGATCCTTGCATCGCTGTCCCTGCTGTTCATGCAGCTTGTGTTCCTGTCCCTGGGCGTTTTATACGCTGTGTTCGCGCGCAAGGTGCGCTCCGTCTCCGGTACTGCGACGGCTTTCGGGTTTGCGGGCTTCATCCTGATGGCGCTCTGTTCGCTCCTCCGGGAGGATTTTCTGCGTTATCTGTCGCCGCTCAATTATTTCAGCCCGGACAGCGTATTCTCAACGGGTGGTTTTGAGGAGAACTATGTGATCGCGGCGGCCGTTGTTGCGGCGGTCAGCGTCGGTTTCGCATTTGTGCGCTATTGCAGGGGCGACGCGCACGCCGTATAGGGGGAGGGAAAAAATATGAACATTTTCAGGCGTGAGCTTCGCGCCGGCTTCAAGGCTTTTATCTTTTGGTCGATCGGCATGTTTCTGCTGTGCTTTATCGGCATCATCAAATACCAAGGCTACACCGCCTCGGGCGGCATGATGGAGCTTGTCTCCGCCTTCCCGCGCATTGTGCTGGCCGTCATGGGCGCGGTGGGCGTGGATATCGGCACGCTTCCCGGTTATACGGCGCTGTTGTTTTATTACGTGCTCATCTGCGCCGTGATTTACGCCGTCCATCTGGGTTCCGCCGCCGTCACGCGTGAATCGATCGATAAAACATACGAATTCGTTTTTACCAAACCCTGCTCGCGCACGCATGTGCTCGTGATGAAGCTTGCCGCCGCCTATGGTTATCTGCTGGTTTTCTGTGCGCTGAACGCCGTTTTCGCCCTGTTGGCGGTCAAATATCTGCAAACGGAGGAGGATGTTTTCCGGCTGGTCGCGCTGCTGACGCTGTCCGTGTTCGTGATCGGCTTTCTGTTCGTTGCGCTTGCGGCGTTCTTTGCGGCTGTCGCGAAACGACCTGAGAAAGGCGCGCTGTACGGCAACCTCGCCTTCCTGTACGCGTTTATCCTCGGCGTGATCTGCAATATGCTCGAAAAGCCAGGCATTCTAAGGCTGATCGCTCCGTTTAACTATTTTCCGCCGACCGAGCTGGTCGAAGGGAGGCTGGATCCCCTTTATGCCGCGGTTGCGGCGGTTCTCTCCGCAGTGCTGCTCATCGGCGCGCTGCGCGCCTTTGAAAAAAAGGACATGACATAAAAAAGGAGGCGGCCGCGGGCCGCCTCAAAGATTCACCGAAGAAGGGATCGTCAGGATTTCGAATCGGGCTTGGGAAGGGGGGCGGTGCGCTCTCCTTTCGGCGCGAAATACTGGTAGACCGTGCAGACCATGCCGCCGTTGCTCAACTTGCGCCGCTTGTCCGCAACTTTGCCGTAGACCTGCTCAAAATCGCGGTTTGCGCTGATGACGGAAATTTTCCAGCCCTGCAGCGCATCGAAGGCGCGGCGCATATCCCGATAAAGCGCGTCCGCCTCGCTTTTCGTGAGCAGCCGCTCGCCGTAGGGCGGGTTGCAAACGAGGATGCCGTCCGTTTTGTCGGTGCGAAGGTCCCGGATTTCCGCAACCTCCCAGTTGACGATCACGCCCGCCTTTTTCGCATGTTTTTTGCACAGATCGATGCTGCGCTCGTCGATGTCACGGCCGAGGATATCATACGGCACGTTTCGGATGGAGTCGATGGCGCGCTTGCGCTCCGATGAAAAAACGGATGGATCAAGGAACACCCAGTTTTCCGCCGCAAAGGAACGGTCAAGCCCCGGCGCCAGATTTTTTGCCATCATCGCGGCTTCGATGGGCATCGTGCCGCTGCCGCACATCGGGTCGATGAACGGGATGTCCGGATAATAGCGTGAAAGCATCACGATCGCGGCGCCCAGCGTTTCGCTCAGGGGCGCCTGCACGTTGTATGTGCGGTATCCGCGGCGGGATAAGCCCGCGCCGCAAGGATCGAGCGCTACGGTGACCTGATCGCGCAGGATGCCGATTTCGATGATAACCTCTTTACCCGTTTCAGGCAGCAGCTCGGTTTGATAAGCGACCTTGAGGTTTTCAACGATGGCTTTTTTGGAGATGCTCTGGCAGTCTGACACGGAAAACAGGGCGCTTTTCGCGCTTTTTCCATTGACGTGCATGAACGCATCCCTGCTCAGATACTGTTTCCACTCGATTTTGCGCACGCCCTCGAACAGCTCCTCAAAGGTCTTTGCCTCGAACGAGCCGACTTCGAAGAGCACGCGCTCCGCCGTGCGCAGCCACAGACATGCGCGCGCCATCGAGGAAAAATCCCCTTCGAAGCGGATGCGCGCGTCCTCCACGGTTAAAACGTTGATGTCAAGCTTTCTGAGTTCCCCGGCGACCAGCGCCTCGAGACCCAGTTTACACGTTGCGATAAAAATCATGTTCCACGCTCCAGTCTGGTTAGTGCATTTTTAAAACGGAGTGCGCTCACGCCGTATTTCGCGCAGATGTCGGTTTTAACGGTCTTTTCCCCAGCCTCTCTGCAGGCCAGATACTCGAGGGCGGCCGCAATGGCGTTGGACTGCGCGTGCGACAGACGGGGCAGCGACTCCCCGGATGCACGGATGAAGCGCTCCCACAGCATAACGGCGCGGCTCGCGACCTGGTCGGGTCTTCGTCCGTGCATGGTGGCAAGGCACAATACGAGCGCGTCCCGGTAGGGTTTGCTCACGCGGTCGCCGGGCGAATGGGTTACGCGGCTTTGCACGAGTACGCCGCCCAGGTACGAGATGTAAGGCTCCACGGCGCCCTGCCGCATCAGGTAGGCGAGCACTTCGTGCTTGAGTTCATCCGGCTGCTCGCGGCGCAGGATAAAGTCACGCAGCATCTGCTCGCTGCGCGCGTCCGCAAAGGTGGAAACCAGCGCGAGCAAAGCGTGCTTGATGCCCTTATCCGGCAGCGAAAAGCCCCATTCGATGAGGTTCCTCAGTTCGCCGCCGCCCTCCCAAACCCCTTGCAGGTCGTTTTTGGATGTGCCGACGATCTGGTTGAGCCGATTGATGCGCGCGAGCATTTCGTCGAAGGGCACCTGATAATTGATCATGAACTTGCGCTTGGCGGCGTTTGTCGCGCTGCCGGAAGCCTGCGCGGCCCGGCACAGTCCCCGGTAATAGCGCGCGATCGTGTCCGACGCATCGATCTTGAGAAGCGTGTCGTAGCAGCCGATGGCCTCGCCGAAGCGGTCGGTTTCAAAGGCGCACATCGCAAGGCGGTGCAGCGTTCCCTCGTCGTACGGATCATGGCGGCGCAGTTTGCGCATCAGGGGCAGCGCTTCGGAAAAACGGCTGAGATCCATCAGCACGAGCGCCATGCGGTTGAGGTCATCCGGATCGTCGCTCTCAAGGCGCACAAGCGCATCGGCGGTGCGGTTTGCGGCGGCCTTTTCGTGCATGGTTTCCTGAATCATCGTCAGGTTGCACAACGCCTGCAGGTTTTTCGGGTCGTGTTCGAGCACGGTCTTGGCCTCCGACGCGGCGCGCTTGTATTCGCGGCGGCAGAAGTGGACGAGCGTGAGGTTGTTGCGCGCCCAATAGAGATCGGGGTCGAGCTTAAGCGCGAGCTGCAGCTTCTCCTCGGCCTTATCGTAGCGCTCCTGTTCGAGGAACGTGCGGCCTTCCTCCGCGGCGTCGTAGGCGTCGTCCTTCCGGTTCACCTCAACGAGGCCGACCCCGTCGCCTTCATCCTGGTAAAACTCAAACTCGTCGATCGCGTCGAGCATGTCGAACGCGTCGTAGATGAATTCCCCCTCGGGTTCAAGCTCCGTGTAGCGCTCGAGGGAATCTTTGGCATGTTCGATGTCGTTGAGCCCCATGAAGTTGCAGCCCATGCCGAAATAGCTCTCGGAATCGTGCTGTTCGCGGCGGATAAGCCGGAAGAGGATGCGGTTCGACTCGTCGAAACGCTCCATCTCCGTGAGTACCTCGGCCATGGCAAGCAGGATATCTTCATTTTCAGGGTCGCGCTCGCTCGCGAGCCGGTAGTTGCACAGCGCGTCGGGGAGCTTGTTTTCATCCAGCCGGTCAAGCCCTCTCCTGAAAAAGAACTCCCCCTTCTGCTCGAATGAGAGCACCTTGCCGGGCTTGTTCGATTTGTACAGCGCGAATTTATCAGTCATTGTTATCCTACATCACCTCGGCGAGCAGCCGCCGCAGGTCTCTTTCATCAAAATCATATACGGTGTTGCAGAATTGGCAGGTCAGTTGCGAGCCGTGTTCCTTTTCGATCATATCCGCAAGCTCCTCGCAGCCAAGGGAAAGGAGTACCCGCTCCAGCCGCTCCCGGGAGCAATCGCAGCGGAATTCGGGTTGGCAGCTTTGAAGAATCTCCATCCCGCAATCCGCGAAAATCGCGCACAAGGCATCTTGCAGCGTTTCGCCGCCCTCGATGCGCTGCGTCAGCTTTTTGATATCTTCCGCCTTTGCCGTGAGCCGGTCGATCGTTTCCCCCGGACAGCCGGGCATGGTCTGCAGGAGCATGCCGGATGCGGCGAGCACGCTGCCCGTTTCGATATCTACGCGCACGCCGAGGTAGACGAGGGAGGGCTGCTGTTCGCTCACTGTGAAGTAATGGGCAAAATCCTCCGCAATCTCGCCGGAGATCATCGGACTTCTCCCGACATAAGGCTCCTTGAGAGACATGTCGCGCACGACCGTCAGTTCGCCGAACCAACCGACCGCCAGCGCCACGTCGAGCTTACCGTCCGGCGATGGGGGAAGCTCGAGCAGCGGGTCTTCGATGTAGCCCTTCACGCGGCCGGTGCGGTCGGTTGTGCAGACGATATTGCCCGCCATGCCGCCGCCTTTGATGAGGGTTGTCAAGCGTTCGTCCTCGCCCTTGAGAGAAATGCCCATCATGGAGGTCATCATCAGAGCCCGTCCGAGCGCCGCCGTGCATACGCGGGAGAGCTGGTGCAAGCCCCGCGCGGTTTCAACAAGCTGCGTTCCGGAAATGGCTATGAACCTCGCCTGGCGGTCTAACAATACCCCCCGGATGATTTTATCGCCGCTGTCCGCCATCAAAAACCTCTTTCCGGAACGGCGGCAATGAATTGCAGCCGTTCGCTCTCTTTCCCGGGCGCGTCGCGCGTGAACGCTTCGTATACCCGTATATCGCAGAATCCCGCGCGCGCGAGCGCGTTGACCAGTTCGCTTTGCGAATGGGCGCGCTGCACGTGCGTTTCCGTAAAACGCTCGTAGCGTCCGTCGCCCATCCGTTCAAAAAAAGTGACGTCCATGCGGATGAGCTTTGACGCTTCATCATATTCATTCTTCCAGATATATGCCGCGCTTTCTTCATCCTGCGTGAACGTATTGTTCGCGAGCACTTTAGAAAGTTTGTGCCGGCTCGATATATCGAAGAGCAGCAGGCCGCCCGGCTTGAGGTTTTCACGCGCCGCGCGAAAAAACGCGTCCGCCGCCCCGCGGGAGGCGAGGTAATTGACCCCGTCGCACGCCGATACGATCGCGTCGATCCTGCGGTGCAGGGAAAGCTCCTCCATGCTCTGGCGCACAAAGGGGATGGTGAGCCGCGCAAGCCGCGCCTTTTCGCCGGCTACGGCGAGCATCTCCTCCGAGGCGTCGAGGCCGATCAGGGCGTGTCCGGCTTTTGCGAGCAAAAGCGTGAGCGCGCCTGTCCCGCACGCCGCATCGGCGATGGTCAGTTTACCAGGCGGCAGAAGTCCGAGGACATACTCTGCCCATGCGCCGCGGTCGATATCCGCCATAAGCCTATCATACACTGCGGCGAACCGCCCGTACATGTGCATACGCCCCCCATTCTTGAATAAGGTGTTAACAATTGTACAACAAAGGAAATGCGCTGGCAAGTAAGCTTGAAGGCGGGGCGGCTTCGTGATAGAATCATTTGTCCGCAAAGGACGTCGGATTCTGACGGATTGAATGTGCGAAAGCGTGATATAAATGAAAGAAACAAAGCAAAAGGAAAAATCCGGTACAAAACTCCGCCCCGCGGCGAAGGTTGCCATCGCGTTGATTGCCCTCGTTCTGATCCTGGGGTTGGGCATTGGCATACTCGGCACGAACCTGCTGAACCGACTGACCCGCACGGATGCGGACGACGCATATCTGCCCGCGGAGACTGAAACGCCTATCGCATCGGACGAGGCACCCGATATGACGCCGACCCCGACGAGAAGCCCGAACCCGACTGTGAACGATGAGCAGGATGCGGGCTCAGCCGGCGGCGCGACCCCGGCGCCTTCGCTGCCGATGAGCGAATATTACAACCAAACGACTCTGACCGCCGAACAGCTTTTAAATTTTAAGAGCGACAATGCGGATACCCGCTATGTTAACGTGCTGCTCATCGGTGCGGACAGACGCGCGAAGAAGGGCGCGTACAATTCGGACACGATGATGATCGCCACCATCGACAAAGCGCACAACCGCCTCAAGCTCACCTCGCTCATGCGCGACATGCTTGTGGAAATTCCGGGCTACGGGTACGGCAAATTGAATTCCGCAGCGGCGCGCGGCGGCGTGCAGTTGCTCTTCGACACGATTTATCTCAACTTCCACATCAAAATCACGAATTACGTGCTGGTGGATCTGTATTCTTTCGTAGAAGTGATCGACGCGATGGGCGGCGTGACCGTCAGCATGACGGCGCAGGAGATCAGCTCCGCAAACGACAACATCGCGGGTCTCAACAAGCAGCTCGGCATCGATTACCTGTGGGATGGCTTCATTTTCGCCGACCCCGGCCCGGTGAAGCTCACGGGCAAGCAAGCGCTCGGCTACATCCGCATTAGGCATCTCGATTCCGAATTTGTGCGCGTGGAGCGGCAGTACGATCTGCTGAACATCGTGTTTGCCCAGTTTATGAGAATGAGCGCCACCCGGCAGTACAATGTGCTTTACGATATGCTGCCCCTCGTGGAAACCAACCTCACCAACGCGCAGATTATCGATATCGCAACCGCCGCCCTGTCGATGAAGGCGAAGGGCATCCTCTTTTACCGCCTGCCGGTCGAGGGACTTTTCCAGAACGGCAAGTGGGAGAAGCGTTTCGTGTTTTTCAGCGATCTGCCCGCGATGAGCCTTCAGCTCAATGCGTTCATCTTCGATTCGGATGAAACGCCCAAAACAGTCGTGCTGCATACGCCCAATCCGTCCCTTCCTGCGCGCACGCCCAATCCCGCCGGCGTGACCGCTTCGCCGGATGGTACCGGGACGCAGGTCGGTTTGACGTCCACGCCGGAGATCACACCGGAAATCACGCCGAGTTTCACGCCGCCGGCGACGCCAGACCCGGGAACGGAGCCGCTGCCGGAAGCAACCATAACGCCATAGCAAAGCCGGATGGGCGCACATATATTGAAGTGTGCGCCCGTTTATATACAGGAGAGCACCGCCCGAGTACCTTGCAGCGCGGCGGGGGCGCGCCATGCGTCACGGGCGCGCGGCATCGGCGGGCGTCGCCGTCGCGGCCGGCCGCAGGGATGCGGAGGCGGTGCACAGCTTTTCTTTTTAATACATGGGAAAAACCGTTCCTAAGCCGAGGGTTTCACGGGATGCTGTTCGAGATGATCGGTCGCACTCAGGTACGCGCCAACGAGCATGATGCCAAGCGCGGCGAGGAAGGCCGTGCCGGGCGGTTCCCTAAACAGGAGGAATGAGAGCAGCACGCCCGCGAAGGGGGCGACTGCGTAGAACGCGGCGGTTTTGGCCGCGCCCAGCTTTCTTTGCGCAAGGATGTAACATAGGATGCTCAACCCGTAGGAGAAGAAGCCCAGCAGCAAAGCGGCCGGGATATACGCAGCATCCGTTGCGGCTTCGCCGCGGCTCAGCGCGATGGTCAGCGAGCCAAGCCCGGAGAAGAAGCCTTTGATCATCACGACCTTGATCGGGTCTTTGTGAGAGAGCTTTCGGGTGCAGTTGTTTTCAAAGCCCCAGCAGACGCAGGCCGCGAGAACAAGCAGCGAACCCCACGAAAAAGTCAAGCTGCCGATACCGTCCAAGGATAGGATCATGCTCGATAGCGTCACGAGCGCGATGGCGAGCCACAGCCGCTTTGAGATTGATTCTTTGAAT
>CAZJYV010000076.1:0-8751 GCA_964550295.1 uncultured Clostridium sp.
CGCAGATCGAGCGCGTCACATAAAAACCGCCGCGTATTATAAAAGCCGCCGTTCGACATGAGCGCGCGGCTTTTGTTCGCTTTTGTTGCATTGCAATATACAACATGATATAATATTTATGCGTTGATTCGTTACAGTTTCCGCGCAGTGCCGCCCCGCCTGTTTTCACCCCGCACAGTGTCCCTTTTTTATCTCAATAGAACTAATGATGCGGCTGATGCTCTGGATTTTTAATCTTTTACGAGATTCCTTATGCATCGCTGTTTTCTTTCGATTTTTACCGATTATCTGCCGGATGCAACCTTCTTTCGCCGCGCGTGTGTGAATATATACGCATCGTTATGCGTTTTATATTACGGGATAGAGTTTTGAAGAACGAAAGGAGAAACATCCGTATGAGAAAAGCAATCTGCATCCTGCTGTGCGCGGCGATGGCGTTTTCGATGAGCGCGTGCGGCATACTCAACGCAGGCGGGGATAGCGACACGGCCGCGCTGCAGGCGCAAATCGACGAGCTGGAAAGCAAGCTGGCAGCCGCAACATCCGCCCCGACGGAAACCGAGGCGCAAGCCCCCGCCGCCGTTATGCAATACGTGCTGGCCTACAACGCGCTGGTTTATCCCGAGGGGGGAGATCCCGCAAGCGCCGCCTCCGCGCTTGAGATCACGGCGTCCACATCCGTTGTTGTGACGCCCGTTCTGCCGGAAGGCAAGATCGTGGAGCACTGGGATGTGAACGGGCAGGAATTTGAAGCCGTTGAAAATCAGGCGATGGTGATCACGGTGGACAGCACAACGTTCGTCAAAGCCGTGCTGCGCGACGAATTGAAGGTCACCTCGATCAACGCGTACATGCAGTTCCTTGATGAGGACGGCAACCCTCACGGAGACGAGTTTTACGAGTATGTGTTCGAGTATGATGACGAAAACGTATCCAACAAGCTCATCACCGTCTATGTGAAGGCCGAACTGCCGGACGGGTATACCGTGGACTATTGGAAGATCAACGGCGTGCCGTACGACTTCAACAAGACCGTCACCGCCTTCACGGTGGAAGAACTCGACGAAACCACAGTGTATGAGGTTGTGTTCAAAAAAGCGGATGCGCCGTCCACGCCCAAGCCCACTTCGACGCCCGCGCTGAATGAAACGCCCTCGCCCACCAGCACGCCGAGCTGGTCCTTCGTGCTGCCCTCAGTCCCTTTCACGTTCTACACTAGGCCGCCGATCACCTTCATCCCGCCGATCACGACGAGGCCGCCGATCGGATAAGCAGCCGTTCCATAAAACCAGCGTTTTTCCCGGCCGGATTTTTCGGCCGGGATTTTTTCATGCTTCAGTACGACAAACAAAGAAAGCTTTGTCAAGCGCCGCCCTTTGCCTTATGATAAAGAGAGGATAAACCGTTTGTTTTCGAGGTAAAAGCATGAAGGGAAAAACGCTTCTGATTCTTTGTGAACCCGGCTACACCTCATCGGTTTGGTTCATCAAAAGCTTTGCCGGCCTGCGGGATGCCGCAGCCTCCGGCAGGATTGCCGTTTGCCTCCTGAGCGACGCCGCGGAACTCGACGGACTGCCCGCCCCGGGTGCCATCGTGCTTGCCGCCTCCGATGCGGAGTGGACGGGCTTTATGCTTGCGCGCCTGCGCGAGCGCGGGATCAAGGCCGTGCTCATGGGCGCCGCGCCCAACGATTTTGGCCCGAATGTCAGCGGCGCGCTCATCGACCGGGATGCGCTCGTGCGCGACATGGTGCGCTGTTTTTATCAGGCCGGCAGAACGAGGCTGGCGTCCCTCGGGTATGAGGCAAACCTCGCCAACGACGGCATCCGCCGCCACGCGTTCCTGTCGGCGGCGCGCACATACCGCCTCAACGTAAATGAACGGCGCGACGTTTATGACCTCGAGGGCAGCCTCGAAGACTGCCTCGCGCGTTTTTTTGATCGTATTTCGCTGTACGACGGCGTGCTCTGCACCAACGACTATATCGCCTGCGCGCTGCTTGTGCAGGCGAAGCGGCGCGGCGTGCGCGTGCCGGAACAGCTTTTCGTGGCAGGCTCAGGCAACCTGATGACGGGCTCCTGCACCGCGCCCACGCTCACCACCTCCACGCTGGACTATTACGAGCTGGGCGTGCAGACGTTCCACCTCTGGAACCTGGTCGAAACGCAGGCGGGCGTCGTTTCCGCAAGCATCACCATTCCGTATCGGATCATCCCGCGCGGCAGCACCGACTTCGCAAAAGTTCCGGGTGAAGCGGAAGCCGCGCCGCCCGCCCCGCCGCCTCAGGCGGCCTCCTGCGACCCAAGCCTTCTGTGGCTGCGCCGGCTGGAAAACTGCCTGCTCCAGTGCGATGCCATCGACCGTGCGCTGCTCGCGGGCGTGCTGCGGGAACAAAGCACGGAGCAGCTCGCCGCCGCGCTGTTCATCGCCCCAGGCACGGTGCAGTACCGCCTCAAAAAGCTGTATGCCGCCGTGGGCGCTAAAAGCCGCGCGCAGTTCGTGCAGCTGATGGGTCCTTACGTCGCCTCGCCCGAAGCGGTGGGCGAAGACGGGCCGCGCAAAAACTAGCGCAAATCAAAAAACCGCCTCTTTTCAAGCGGTTTTGCTCCGATATTTTCAGCATCAAGATTGTATCGCCTATTTTATCACAATCTGCGCGGCGTGTCATTACAAATCGCGCCTTGTTTTTGCGCGCGCGATTTGCCTTGCAGCATCCCCCGCGCCGCCGCATAATGAGGATAGGTAAAAATCGCGCTTTGCGCGCTTTTGCCGCGCAAATGAAACGCGCATAAGCGGATGCCGCAAAGCAAAAACGAACCGCCTTGTCAAGCGAAAGGAGAAGTATGCTATGCAAACGCTGATCGGGAGGGATTTCCTCCTTTCCACGGACGCCGCGCGGACGCTTTATCACGAACACGCGGAAAAGATGCCCGTCGTGGATTATCACTGCCACATCAATCCCCGGGAAATCTATGAGGATAAGCGATATAACAGCCTTGCCGAAGTCTGGCTGGGCGGGGATCACTATAAGTGGCGCGCCATGCGCGCGGACGGCGTGGATGAACGCCTGATCACGGGCGATGCCGCCCCCTACGAAAAATTTGAGGCGTGGGCCGCCGTCGTGCCAAAACTGGTCGGCAACCCCCTGTACCACTGGACGCATCTGGAGCTTGCGCGTTATTTCGGCATCGAGGAGACGCTTTCGCCAAAAACGTGCCGCGCAATCTGGGAAAGCGCCAACGAAACGCTCAAAACCCTCACTGTGCGCCGCATCATCGAGGCATCCAACGTGACGGCGCTTTGCACCACCGACGATCCGACGGACGACCTCAAGTGGCATGCGCTCATCCGCGCGGATGCAAGTTTTCAAACACGCGTGCTGCCCGCGTTCCGCCCGGATAAGGCGCTCAACGTCAATAAGCCCGGCTTTGCGGAGTACGCCGCCCGCCTCGGCGAAACGGCGAACCTGCGCATCCAGAGCCTTGCCGACATGAAGGAAGCCCTTTCGCGGCGCGTGACCTTTTTTGCGGAACAGGGATGCCTGACGGCGGATCACGGGCTGGATGCCGTCGTGTGCGAGCGCGATCCCGCTCTGGCGGAAGAGGCGCTGTGTTCGGCGCTCTCCGGCCGCGCCGTGGACGCGTGCGGGGAGGCCGCCTACAAGACGGAGCTGCTGCTTTTCCTCGCGCGGCTCTATAAACATAACGGCTTCGTGATGCAGCTCCATTACGGCGCTGTGCGCGACAACAACCCCGTGATGTTCCGGCGGCTCGGCCCCGACACGGGATACGACGCCATCAGCGGCGTTTCCGGAAGCGGTGCCGCGCTGGGCGCCCTGTTCGGCGTGCTGGAAGACGGGGACGCGCTGCCCAAAACCATCGTCTATTCCCTGAACCCCATCGACAACGCCCAGATCACCTCCATCATCGGGTGCTTCCAGGGCGCGGGCGCCGCAAACAAAATTCAACACGGCAGCGCGTGGTGGTTCAACGACACGAAGCACGGCATGGAAGCCCAGCTCATCAACCTGGCCGAAAGCTCCGTGCTGGCGAACTTCGTTGGCATGCTCACGGACTCCCGCAGCTTTCTTTCCTATACGCGGCATGAATACTTCAGAAGAATTCTGTGTGAGCTGATGGGCAAGTGGGTGGAAAACGGAGAGTATCCGCGCGATATGGAAACCCTCGGCGCGATTGCGGAGGATATTTCCTACAACAACGCGGTGCGGTATTTCGGTTTTTAAGCAAACGAAACGATTCGTCTATCGAAAGGAGCATAACATGGCATACACGCGTGAAACAATCGGTGAAATCTGTGCGCAGCTCGGCGCGAAACTTTATGAAAAGTCCGTTGAGCTCCATGAGAGCGGCTTTGCAGCCCTCGCGGACTTTGGGGCGGAGGATCGCCTTGTGCTCGATCTGCCGGATGCGCGGTTCGTCGGGACGCAGCAGACAGCCGGAGGCGCAAAGGTACTCGTCGCGCCGCTCACCCACGAAAACGCCGCCGCGCTGCGCGAACGCTTCCCCTTCACGGCACCCTCTGCGGTGCTGGGCAAACGGCGCACCCTCGGCGTAGGGGATCGCCTCGGCATCGCCGGACCCGGCCATCTCCGCGTTTTTGAGCAGTATGACGCATACCCCATCCTCGCGCAGCAGTCCATCCGCGAGCTGACGCTCACCGGGCGCACGTTTGAAGATGTGCTCGACTGCGCCTCCTTCGCTGTGTTCCGTGTGGGCTTCAAGCGCGGCTTCGGCGCGGACGGCGACCATCTCAAAAAGCCTGAGGAAGTGGAATACGCCCTGAGCTGCGGCTATACGATGATCACGCTGGATTGCAGCGAGCATATCCGCAACGACATTTCCGCCATGACGGACGCGCAGGTACAGGCGCTGCCCAACCCCTACGAAGCGCTTTTTAACAAGTACGACGGCAGGAAGGTTGACGTGGAGGGACACGCGCTTTCCTTCGGCGGCGGGGAGCTTCTGCGCATGCTGCATATCTACGGCGCGGCCATCGACTTTGCCCAAAGCATCTACGAGCGCTATATCAAGGGCGGCGCAGTCGATTTTGAAATTTCAATCGACGAAACCGAAACCCCGACCACCCCGCCGCAGCATTACTTCGTGGCAAACGAGCTGCTCTCCCGCGGGGTTCGGGTGACCACCGTCGCGCCCCGCTTCTGCGGCGAATTTCAGAAGGGCATCGACTACATCGGCGACCTCGCGCAATTCCGCGCGGAGTTCGCGGCGCACGCGGCCATCGCGCGCCACTTCGGCTACAAGATCAGCGTCCACTCAGGCTCGGATAAATTTTCGGTCTTCCCTGTCGTGGGGGAGGAAACGCAAAGCCGTTTCCATGTAAAAACCGCCGGCACAAACTGGCTTGAGGCGATGCGTCTCGTCGCGAAGGCTTCGCCCGCGCTCTACCGCGACGTTCACGCGTTCGCGCTCGCGCATTTCGCGGAAGCGAAAAAGTATTATCATGTGACGACCGACCTTGCGAAGATCCCCGCGCTATCCTCGCTTAAGGATGAAGAACTGCCCGCGCTTTTCAACCTCAACGAGGCGCGTCAGGTCATCCACATCACCTACGGGCTGATTCTCAGCGCGAAGGATGCCGCGGGCGCGCCCCTGTTCCGAACCCGCCTGTATGACCTGTGGCGCAGCCATGCGGATGAATACGCCGCGCTGCTCGAAGGGCATATCGGCCATCATCTGAACCTTTTAGGCGTGCCGAAGGCTTAACCCGCCGCCCGTAAGCCTGCATGCATGCAAAAGCGCCGCGCACGAAAACGTGCGCGGCGGCTTTTGATTGAGCGGCGTTCAGACCGTTTGATAAAACAGTCCGTGTCTGGTGCAGTACCACACGAGCATCCCATGACCGAAGCGCGGGATGCGCGTTTGCGCGTTCCATTCCGGATAAAGCTTTTTGATCATCACGCCGTCGTCCGTTGCCAGCGCGACAAACGAGAGAAAATGCGCCTTTGTCATCTCATGCGAAGAGGAGATGAAGTAATCATCCTCAATCGGCTCGACGTTGAGGGTTTCCGCCCCCTCCGCCTTGACCGGCACGAGCGCCTGCAGCTTTTTGCCGCAGCAGGATACGGCAGCCTCCGCCGATGCAAAAAGGATGTTGCCGCAGTCCGGGCATACGTAGAACTTGAGTTTTTTCATGTTGCCTCCCACAGGATCGTTGGCGTTCAGCTCCCCGGATAAAAGCTCCTCGAGATTGACGCCGAAAACCCCCGATAATGCCGGCAGCAGAGAAACATCCGGACAGCCCAGCCCGCGCTCCCACTTGGAAACCGCCTTGTCGCTGACGTTCAGGCGCTCTGCAAGCGCGAGCTGCGTGAGCTTGCGCTCCCGCCGCAGGGTCCGAATCAGCTTTCCGATTTTTGTGCAGTCCATCCGTTTCCGCCTCCGAAACAAGAGTATACCAGCAGCGCGGGTGCAAGTCTATGAACGCTCCGTAGAGTTTTAGACCGTCCCTTTATGAAGCTCCCGCAGGATGGCGATGCCCTCTTCGCGCAGGACGCCGCCCGTGACCTCCGGCGCGTTTCGGCTTAAATCGAAAATCAGCTTGCTGCAATCGTTCGGCGTGAAGCCGTACAGGGCGCAATAGTCGCTGTCGTACGCGCTGAACACCAGCCTTCCGAGTTTCGCACGGACGGTCGCGGCCGCGCACATAAAGCACGGCTCGCAGTTTGAATAAAGCGTGCAGTCGCTCAAATCGGTCACGCCGCTTATTTGGCAGTAATCGCGGATTAAGCCGAGTTCCGCATGATAGGTTGGGTCGTGCCGCGTGTTGATCTGGTTTTTTCCTTCCGCGATGACCGCCCCGTCACGCACGAGCAGGGCGCCGTATGGCTCGTTGCCTTCCAGCACGGCCTCCCGCGCAAGTTCCATCGCGCGCTTGATAAAGAGTTCGTCAGGATTCATAGCATACCTCGTTCCTTTGATTGGCGGCGATTGATTCTGCGCTCGCCCAACGGTATTATACCATCCGCCCCGCACTGCCGACAGACGGCACAAAGAATTTTTGCCGCGCACAAACGCCGCCGCGACGGCATAAGCGTGAAGCAGGGTGGATGCGGGCTTTGCTTATCCCATCCGCGAACAGGAGGAAAAGGGCGATGCGCGTCTATCCTTACGATCGGCAAAAGGCTGTGGCGTACGCGCGCGAGTGGGCGTACGGGCGCAATCCGGCTTATTACGATTTTTCCGCACTGGGCGGGGACTGCACGAATTTTGCCTCGCAGGTGCTTTATGCCGGAACGGGCACGATGAACTTTACCCCGGTGACGGGTTGGTTTTACATCAGCGCGAACAACCGCACGCCTTCCTGGACGGGTGTGCCGTATTTTTACAACTTTATCGTCAACAACAACGGCAGGGGGCCGTTTGCGCAGGTGGTTCCCCTTGCGCGCGCGGAGCCGGGGGATTTCGTTCAGCTGTCCGACGGAACGCACTTTTACCACACGCCGGTGATCGTTTCGGTCGGGTCGCCGCCAACGGCGGAAAATGTGCTCGTCGCCACGCACACCTACGATGTGTACGGGCGCAGGCTTTCAACCTATTCGTTTGAGGAGATGCGGGTGCTGCACGTGGAGGGGTGGAGGAAATGAGTAAGGCGGGAGCGGAACCGGTCATATCCTTGGATTTTTTTGGTGAAGCGGTAAGGGGTTTGCCCGCATGGCGCGATGAAGGATATGCGAGAGCAGATTGCAATCAGGGCGGGAATGCCGATTACCGGCTTTCCCGCCCAATTAAAGACTGCTCTATCTCACGCGATTTTCGAGTTTACACAGAATGAGGGTAAGGCCGGCTTTATTAAATAGATTCTATGTATCTTTCATTCGAAATAATTTTTATATTTAACAAATGCAGGATCATCAAGAATGTCGAGCTTATTATTAGTATCTAGCTTTATTAAGTTTCTGCATATTTCCATTCTGTGAAGCATTGGTGAAACAACGGTATGGGTTTGGTTTAAATATGTTATAATATCTCCTACAGAAATAGGTATCTTATATCCTTGAGTGCAGCTTGCTATTATAACGCTTGAATCTCTTAATGGAGCAATTATTCTTCTGTATAAAAAATCTCGGCTTACCTTTCCGCCAGCATATTCCTTAAGAATAGTTAGCATTTGTGGAGATGAAATATATCCTGTAGCATCAACATTACAGACATTATAAAGAAGGTGTTCAAGAAAAGCGACTTGCATACGTTTTTCAAAGGAGTCATCTCTATCATTTTCAGCAATAAATACTCTTGCACATCTCATAGATATCTCAAATATATTTTTATCATATTGGGCTTTTTCCGCGTTATCCGATGCGAAATAAGGTTGATCTTTTTGAGGGAAGCAATCGGTGTAAAGTATTTTTCCTTTTAGCATTTCATAATAATCTGGTGACTGAGGGTCAGTATAGGCTTTGTTTATCGAGCCGCCAATGACATCAGATAGTTGGATTAGCAACGAATCTTCACTATCAATATAATCAAAATTATACTCATCAAGTAAATTGTATGAAGGTCGATTCTCTATAATATATTTTTTAAAAGATTCCTGGAATTCGTTATTTCCCGTCTGATCTTCAATGATTTTCAGATTTGGGTACACGCGATACATAAGGTTATATAAGCGTTGGTGAAGGAACTTAATAAACGTGCGTTTATAAGTGGAAATGGGGCTTCCATCGATAAAGGCACTTTTATCAGCAACTAATAATATTACTCTAAAGTCAAT
>CAZJYV010000077.1:0-295 GCA_964550295.1 uncultured Clostridium sp.
GCGCGTTTGGTTCGGGACCAAAAGGCCGGGTGTTCGAATCACCTCGCCCCGACCAGAAAAAGTCAGGTTTTCCTGACTTTTTTGATTTATATAGGCTTTTGTGATACACTTAATCGACGATTGATCGACACGGAGCGAATATGGACCTACTAGAATACACGATTCAAAACAAGGATGCCGCGCTGCCCATGCACATGCCAGGACACAAACGCAATGCGGCGCTCGCACCGTATCTTCAGAAGCTTGCAGCCGATTGCGACATGACAGAAATCGAAGGGTTTGATAATCTACACGG
>CAZJYV010000077.1:305-8741 GCA_964550295.1 uncultured Clostridium sp.
CACCAGGGTCGAGAGCACGGCGGGCAGAAAGTACACGGCGCGCAGGGCGTTCTTCTCGACGGAATGCGCCGCACATCTGCCTTATGGGGCAGCAACCGGGCGTTTTGGCTTGTGAACGGAAGCACATGCGGCATTCTGGCGGCCATCTGGGCGGCGCTGCCTGAGGGTGGCAAGGTCATTTTACCCCGCAACTGCCACGGTTCCATCTATCACGGGCTGTTGCTGCGTCACGCGCGCCCCGTTTATCTCATGCCTGAAATCGATCCGCAAACCGGCATCTTCGGCGCGTTGAAGCCCGCGGACGTATCCGACGCGCTTGATAGAAATCCCAATGCCAGCCTGATCATTCTGACGAGCCCGACCTACGAGGGCATCGTCAGCGATGTTGCCTCAATAGCGCGTGTCGCGCATGAAAAAGGCATACCTGTGCTGGTTGACGAGGCGCACGGCGCGCATCTCGGTTTTGGTTTCGGGTTCCCCAGAGGCGCCATCCAATGCGCTGCGGATCTCGTCGTCCACAGCCTTCATAAAACCCTGCCAAGCCTGACACAGACCGCTGTGCTTCATCTGAACGGCAATCTGATCGATAGCAATTCTATCGAAGATGCGCTTTCCGTTTTTGAGACGAGCAGCCCTTCCTATCTGCTGATGTCCTCCATCAGCGGCTGCACAACATTACTCGAACAGCGGGGGAATGAGCTTTTCCACTGCTGGCAGGATAACCTCGCGCGATTCTATCAAAAGACCGACAGTCTAAAAAACCTGCATCTTTTCAAAAGCCGATGGCCGCAAGATCCGTCAAAGCTTGTCGTGTGTGCAAATCGAACGGACAGCACAGGCGCGCAGCTCGCAACGTTCTTGCGGCGCGATCATCGCATCGAGGTGGAGATGACCTCCGCGCATTACTTGGTTGCCATGACGGGCATGGGGGATACGGCAGAATCGCTTGACGCGCTCGCTGACGCGCTGCTGGCGATTGATTCTCAGGTTGGATCAGCCGGGCACACGTCTTTGCCCATGCCGGTCCTTCCATCCATTGCGATGTTTCCTTGGGAAGCAGCCTACCAGCCGCATGAAAGCGTCGCGTTCGGTCTGGCTGCGGGGCGTGTCTGTGCGGAAACGGTCTGGGCATATCCGCCGGGCATCCCGTTTATCCTTCCAGGTGAAGTGCTTTCGCCGTCTGTCGTCGAACTCATGCAGCATGATCAGGTGATGGGTATCTGCTTGAAAAGCTCCTCTGGTCAATTACCGCAAAAAATCCTTGTTTTAGCCGAATCATCTTGACGGGCAAGGAATCTCATGCTATCATTCATAAATGTGTTTGAACACACAAAATAGGAGATAAACGGATATGGATCATATTAAAACTTTGAACACTCGGAATCTTGTTGACGGTGAGGGCGGCTGCGGTGAATGTCAGACTTCCTGCCAGTCCGCGTGCAAAACCTCCTGCGGCGTTGCCAATCAGCCCTGCGAAAATACGGGTCGCATCCGCACGTTGAATACCCGCAATCTCACAAACGGCGAAGGTGGCTGCGGCGAATGCCAGACCTCCTGCCAATCCGCATGCAAAACTTCCTGCGGCGTTGCCAACCAGCCTTGCGAAAACAACTGAGAAACATAAAAATGCAGGCGGGATGGTTCATCCCGCCTTTTGTTTATTATAATGGGAGAAGCAAATGATCCATCAGTATAAACTCAACGGATACAACATCGTTCTGGACACATACAGCGGCGCCGTCCATGCTGTGGATGACGTCGCATATGATATCATCTCGCTTTTTGAGAATAAGGCGCGGGATGAAATCATCCGTATCGTCACGGCGCGTTACCCGACGGTAAGCGTCCGCGAAATGACAGCCTGTATTGCCGAAATTGAAGCGTTAAAGGAACACAAACAGCTCTTCACCGAGGATATTTACCAAACTCAAACGGATGTGCTTAAAAAGAAAAATGACGATGTCAAGGCACTATGCCTTCATGTCGCGCATACCTGTAACCTGAACTGCTCTTATTGCTTCGCAAGCCAGGGGAAGTATCAGGGTGACCGTGCGCTGATGAGTTTTGATGTCGGCAAACAAGCGCTGGATTTTATCATCGCCCATTCGGGCCAGAGAACGAACCTTGAGGTGGATTTTTTCGGCGGTGAGCCGTTGATGAACTGGGATGTTGTTAAACAGCTCGTGGCCTACGGACGCAGCCGCGAGGATGATATGAAAAAGCGTTTTCGCTTCACCCTCACGACGAACGGCGTTCTTATGGACGACGAGGTGATCGAGTTTTGCAACAGGGAAATGAACAATGTCGTCATGAGCCTGGATGGACGCAGGGAAGTGCATGACCGTTTCCGTAAAAATTTTGCCGGTGCCGGGAGCTATGATACCATCGTGCCGAAATTTCAAAAGTTCGCTGAAAAGCGCGGAGACCGCGGCTATTATATCCGAGGAACGTATACGCATTACAACACCGATTTTACGAACGACCTCCTTCATATGGCCGACCTCGGTTTCACGCAGCTGAGCATGGAACCCGTCGTTTGCTCACCGGGCGACCCCTGTGCGCTGACCGATGAGGATTTGCCCATCCTGACGGAACAGTATGAAAGACTGGCGAAGGAAATGCTCCTGCGCAAGCATGAGGGGAAACCCTTGACCTTCTATCATTATATGATCGACCTTGAGCATGGCCCTTGCGTCTACAAGCGACTCTCCGGCTGCGGCTCGGGCACAGAATACCTTGCGGTTACGCCTTGGGGTGAGTTATTCCCTTGTCATCAGTTTGTCGGCGACCCTGACTACAGTATGGGCAACATATGGGATGGTGTTACGAACATACCGCTACGCGAACGGTTCCGCGGCTGTAACGTCGCGTCACGCCCGCAGTGCAGCGATTGCTGGGCAAAGCTCTATTGCTCAGGCTGGTGCGCAGCAAATGCGTACCACGCAACCGGGGATATTGCAGGCATCTATGCGTACGGCTGCGAATTGTTCCGCAAACGGATGGAATGTGCCATCATGATGAAAGTTGCGGAAGCAGACGAATAAAAAATTCGTTTATGAACCGGCGCTATCTTTATTTTAGTCTGAGCATTCTCACAATGTCGGCAACCGTCATCTCCAAGTCGCGCGGGGCACGTCTGCGTGCCTGTTCTTTGTCAACCGCAACGCGGTTGATGCTGAAAATCGCCGTGACACCCTTGGTATATGCTTCCTCGATTCCATCGGATATATCGCCGACAACCGCAATCACAGGGACACCCTCGCGCTTTGCTCTTTTGGCTACGCCAATCACCACTTTACCATGCATGCTCTGCGGGTCAATGCGACCCTCGCCCGTGAAAACGTAATCCGTACCATGCAGCAACTCGTCAAACCCCGTAATGTCCAAAACAGTTTCGATGCCCATGCGGAGCTTGGAGTTGAAGAATACGCGCATGCCAAATCCCATGCCGCCCGCCGCACCGGAACCGCCCATGCGCGCGATTTCATCGCTTTTGGTCACACCGGCAAGACACCTGAGTCCGTCATCAAGCATGCGCACCATGCGATCATCCGCACCCTTTTGCGGCGCGAATATATAGGCTGCGCCAAATTCTCCGTACAGGGGATTGTCCACATCGCACATGGTCACGATATCCACACCCGAAAGCGCGGGCGAGATGCCTGAAGCATCGATAAAAACAATATCCGCAAGCGTGCTGCCCACGGGGATAAACTGTCTTCCTTTTTTGTCATAAAATCGGATGCCGGCTGCAGCCGCAGCCCCGCAGCCGCCGTCATTCGTCGCGCTGCCGCCAAGACACATAATGATTTGCTTGCAGCCGTTGTTTGCTGCGTGCAGCATCAATTCGCCAACTCCGTAGGTTGTCGCGCGGGAAGGATCCTTTTTATGGTAAACAAGCGGGAGACCGGCGCAAGCAGCCATCTCAATAACCGCGGTCTGCCCTTCGCCAAGCACGCCGTAATACGACTCGATTTTATCAAAATAAGGACCGCAAACCTCAACAAGGCGTTTTTCTCCGCCGATTGCACTCAGAAACGCGTCCACGCTGCCCTCGCCGCCGTCCGCGACAGGTAGGGGATCGACGATAGCATTTGGGATGATGCTCCTGATTCCGCGCTCCATCGCCGCGCATACCTCTGTTGAACTCATCGTGCCTTTATAGGAATCCGGCACCAAAATGAACTTTGGCATATCCTCACCTCCGACCGCCGTCATTATATCAGAATGCGCGGGAATGTACAATTTCAACCGAATTATGGTATAATCCCCTTATGAAACATGAAATCGCGCAAAAAAAACACCTGATCACCTCCGTGGACAAACGTTCGCCGGCAGACGCTTTGGGCATTGCAAAAGGCGCCTATCTCGTTGCGATCAACGGAGAGTCGGTCGAGGATATCATCGATTACGAACAGCTTACCGCATCGCAAAAACTGGTTATTACGACTGAAGACCCTGCAGGCAATCGTTCGGAATGGGCCATTGAGAAGGATGTTTACGAGCCGCTCGGCCTAGGCTTCTCAAGTTCGCTCATGAGCCAGATTCGCACTTGCCGCAACCGGTGCCAGTTCTGTTTTATCGATCAACTGCCCAAAGGCGGACGGGAAACGCTGCATTTTAAGGATGATGACTGGCGTTTATCCCTGATAATGGGTAATTATGTAACGCTCACCAACGTTTCCGATGAGGAGTTCGAACGCATCATACACCGCCGCGTAAGCCCCCTTTACGTTTCCGTTCATGCTATGGACGGCGCGGTTCGAAAGGCAATGATGCGCAACCCGTCAGCAGATTTGATTGCGGAACGCCTGACCAGACTCCATACCGAAGGTCTGCGCTTCCACGCGCAAATCGTCGTCTGTCCCGGCATCAACGACGGGGATGTTCTGAAGAAAAGCGTGGAAGATCTCTATGCGCTGTCCCCGGGCGCGCAAACAGTGGCGATCGTCCCCGTTGGTTTGACACGCTTTCGGGAAGGGCTGGCTCCGCTTCGGGAAATTACGCGCACGGAAGCCGGTGCGATTATCGATTTCGCAGAGGCGTTTTCCGAGCGCGCAAGAAAGGAAACAGGCGAAGGCTTCGTATACGCTGCGGACGAACTTTATATTCTTGCTGAGAGGGATCTTCCGCCCTATGAGAAGTACGATGATTTCTTTCAGCTTGAAAATGGCGTGGGGCTTCTTAGAAAGTTTGAGCATGAGTTCCGTGAGGCGCTCGTCGCCATGGAGCCCTTGACGGTAAAACGCCGTGTGACCGGCGTGACTGGTGCTTCCGCCGCCGGCTTTCTGCAGCCGCTGTTCGATACGCTTGCGGATTACGGAATTGATTTTGACCTGCGCCCTATCCGGAACGATTATTTCGGACGCAGCGTTACGGTCGCCGGTCTTGTGACAGCGGGTGATATCGCAGCCCAGCTCAGAGGAGAAAAGCTTGGCGAGCGCCTTGTGATACCGGATGATATGTTAAGGGAACACGAGGATGTTTTTCTTGACGGACGCGATACCGCATGGTTGGAGAGAGAACTCGGCTTGCGCGTTCTGCCGCTTTGCGCGGCGGACGGCGAGCAATATCTTTACGGATTGTTTAACGGACTGAAAGAGGTGTAATATGTCAAAACCCCTTGTGGCAATAGTCGGAAGGCCGAACGTTGGAAAATCGACCTTCTTCAACAAAATCATCGGCAAGCGTATTGCTATTGTCGAGGATACGCCCGGCGTAACGCGCGACCGCATTTATGGGGATGCAAATTGGCTCGACTACAATTTTGCGCTCATCGACACCGGCGGCATCGAGCCGATGAACGAGGACATCATCAGCGTACAAATGCGCCGTCAGGCGGAACTTGCCATCGAAACCGCGGATGTGATCATTTTTCTTGTGGATGGTCGAGAAGGACTTACTGCGTCGGACCATGAGGTTGCCGATCTCCTTCGCCGCTCAAAAAAGCCGATTGTGCTGGGTGTCAACAAGATCGATCATCCGAAGTACGCCGAAGCGGAATACGAGTTTTACGAGCTTGGCATCGGCCGGCCGATCATCGTTTCCGCAGAGCAGGGATTAGGCCTAGGCGACCTGCTGGACGAAGTGGTCAAGTATTTCCCCAAGGTCGGCGCGGTGGAGGATCCAAACGTCACCAACATAGCGGTCGTCGGTAAACCGAATGTCGGCAAGTCGAGCCTCGTAAACGCCCTTCTTGGCAGCGAACGCTCGATTGTCAGCGATATTCCAGGCACAACGCGCGACTCTATCGACTCGCCCTTCAAATGGAACGGCAAAGATTATATTCTTGTAGATACGGCGGGGATCCGAAGAAAACGCGCCATTGAGGATGAAAGCATCGAGCGGTACAGCGTGATCCGCTCGCTCGCCGCCGTGCGCCGGTCGGATGTCGCGCTCATCGTGATCGACGCGCAGCAGGGGCTGAGCGAGCAAGATACGAAAATCGCCGGCTACGTCCACGAAGAGGGAAAAGCGAGCGTTCTTGTTGTGAACAAGTGGGATCTGATCGAAAAGGATACCCACACGATGAATGAATTCAAAAAAAAGCTGTCGATCGACCTGGCTTTCATGGATTATATACCCATGCTCTTTACCTCGGCACTTACGGGGCAGAGGGTCCATAAGATCATGGAATTTGCGGATATGGCTTATGAACAGAATTGCAGGCGCATATCGACCGGTACGCTCAACGATATCGTGGCCGAGGCCGTGAGCCTGACAGAACCGCCCTCCGACAAGGGTAAAAGGCTTCGTATTTATTACGCCACGCAGGTATCCGTCAAGCCGCCCACGTTCGTGCTGTTCGTCAACGATCCGGAGATCATGCATTTTTCATATAAACGATATCTGGAGAACTTCTTCCGAAAGTCCTTCGGCTTGGATGCGACGCCTATCCGTCTTATCATCCGCCCAAAAAACAAAGAAGAATAAAAGGAACCCATCATAAAATGCATATAAGCGCCTCCGAAAGCATCGGCGGCGCTTTTGCATGACGCGCCGTTTTATCACATATATATCAGTGAAGAATACCGCATGGGAGGAAAGGCGCAATGGACAGACGCGAATTATATGAAAGTATTGCCCAAAGGACCGGCGGGGATATCTATATCGGCGTTGTAGGTCCCGTGCGGACCGGCAAATCGACCTTCATTAAACGCTTTATGGATATGCTCGTGATCCCCTCGATCGACAACGAATTTGAACGCGCCCGGGTGATAGACGAGCTTCCGCAAAGCGCGGCCGGGAAGACCATCATGACAACGCAGCCGAAATTCGTTCCGAACGAGGCGGCGCATATCACTTTGGGCGGAAATACGCAGTTGAGCGTGCGCCTTGTGGACTGCGTTGGATATATGGTGCCCGGCGCGGCGGGTCACTTGGAAAACGACATGCCTCGCATGGTGCGCACCCCCTGGTCCGATGAGGAAATCCCCTTTGACAAGGCCGCCGAAATCGGCACGCGCAAGGTTATTACGGACCATTCAACCATCGGCATCGTGATGACGACCGACGGCAGCATCACCCAAATTCCGAGACAGGATTATGTAAACGCGGAAGAGCGGGTCGTACGCGAACTTCGCGAACAGGGTAAGCCTTTTATCGTCATCCTCAACAGCACGCATCCAAACGATCCCGAAACGGTCGCGCTCGCCTTATCGCTGCGTGATAAATACGGTGTTATGGTACACCCAGCCAACGCGCTCACCGCCGATGCAAACGCCCTGAACGATATTCTGGAACTAATACTCCTTGAGTTTCCGCTCCGGACGGTTCGCGTCGAACTGCCTGAATGGGTGTGTGAGCTTGGCAACGAGCATTGGCTGGTCGAACGCGTTCGCAAGCCGCTTGAGCAAGCCGCACAATCGCTTGCCTGCATGCGGGATTATGTCGGTTTCAATGATGCACTGTCCGGCATAGAGGGCTATTCTCCGGCATCGGTGCGGAGCGTGCTGCTCGGCACCGGAGACGTGTTGATCGATATGCGCCCCGATGAAAGCATGTTCTATACGGTCCTCGGTGAAGAATGCGGAGTGGAGATCAAGGACGATGCGGACCTCATCGCTTCCATCAAGGGTTTTGCCACAGCAAAGCGCGAATATGATAAAATCGAGGGTGCGCTCAAGTGCGCCATGCAGACCGGCTACGGCATGGTGCCGCCTCAGCTTGATATGATGGAGATGGAAGAACCCGAGATTGTGCGGCAGGGCAATCGCTTTGGCGTGAAGCTGCGTGCGCACGCGAGCGGGCTTCATATGATCAAAGTGGATATGGAATCAGAGGTGTCTCCGCTTGTCGGCACGGAGGAGCAATCTGAAGAGTTCATCAATTACCTCATGAACACTTTTGAAAGCAACCCGCAGAAAATATGGGAAACGGACATCTTTGGAAAATCCCTGCGCGATATGGTGCGCGACAGCATGACGGGCAAGGTGA
>CAZJYV010000078.1:0-8720 GCA_964550295.1 uncultured Clostridium sp.
AAGCGACGTGGTGATTTACTACGGCATATGGGATGAGCTCATCAAGCTTGAGCGCGAGATGGGCATGCAGGGGAGAATCGTCTATTCGTCCTTCAACCACTTTGTTCTCATGAAAGTGCGGGAACTTGAGCCCACGGCAAAGATCGGCCTGTTGTATTCCGAAGGCATGGTTGATCCCTGGGTATACGCAAATTACCTGCATGCGGACGCGGTGCATCCTCACTACCTTGCCGCACAGGCACCCGGCGTTATCGAGGGCTGCAAGAAGAACGGGGTCGCCGTCCATCCGTGGACCTGCAACGATGAAAAAGCCATCCGCGAACTTGCCGTGGCCGGCGTCGACGCGGTCATCACCAATTATCCCGATCTTGCGCGAAAGATCATCGGCTGAACCTATAATCGGATATTCACGCAAATAAACGCGCGGGGCAATCTGCCCCGCGCGTTTTCATGTCCGATTTGTTCAGTTCTTGCAGATTGCCTTTTCAAGCACTTTACGTACGTCTTCTTTTTCGGCATGCCCCTCATGCAGTTTGGATTTTTCCATGTAGAAACAAGGAACGTACCAATAATCGTAGCTGGAGGCGAGCGCTTTCTCGGTGCTTTCGTCGATCATTTCAATTTCGATATCGGAATACTTCGGGTTCTCTTTTTTCAGCTGGTCGAGGTGGTTCAGGGCTTGCCGGCAGTGCGGACATCCGGGCAGATAAAAAAGCTTCAGTTTCATGATGGTTCCTTTCTTATTTTGAATGATTCTATGATGCATCAACGGGCGCTTTGCAATCAAAACGCCTGCACGTCGGTTTCTTCAAGCGCCTTGATCAGCGGCGCAACCGATTTTTCCACGGAACCGTGCTCGAACGGATTCGACAGATGGGCGAGCGCGAGCAGATCCTGATACGCGAGACTTCCGCCCGCGCCGCATAGGGCGAGATAATCGCGCCAAGCCGCATCCCGGTCTTCGGCCATGCGACCGAAGAATTCGAACGCACCCATGGAAGCGAGGGTGTAGTCGATGTAATAGAACGGTGCGGAGTAGATGTGATGCTGCTTCTGCCAGAACGAGCCTTTGGTCATGTATTCGTCCCCATCGTAATCGCGGAGAGGCAGGTAGAGTTTCTCGAGTCGCGCCCACTCCGCCTTGCGTTCCGCCGGCGTCAGATCGGGGTTTGCGTAAACCGCATGCTGAAATTCATCCACCAGCACTCCGTAGGGAACGAAGGTCAGCGCACCCAACATATGCGCGTAACGGTACTTTTCGGCCTTTTCCCCAAAGAAGAGACCCATCCACGGGTGCGTAAAGAATTCCATCGACATCGAGTGGATTTCAGCGACCTCCATGCCGGGGGTCATGTACTCGAAAAGCTCCTGAGATTCGCTCGCCGTCACGGCGGCAAACGCGTGCCCCGCTTCATGCGTGAGCACATCCACATCCGCCGTGGTTCCGTTGAAATTGCTGAAGATGAAAGGCGCTTTGAAATCCGGGAAAGCGGAGCAATAGCCGCCCACGCGCTTGTTGGGTTTTGTGTCAAGGTCCATCAGCCCGCGCGCGACCATATCGTCGAAGAACTTTCCCGTTTCGGGCGAAAGCTCGCGGTACATGCGCCCGGCGCAGGCGACCATGAAGTCGCGGTCTCCGTCCGGCTTGGCGTTGCCGTCAGCAAACTGAAACGCCTCGTCGTATACCTTGAGTTTGTCGATGCCAATACGCTTCGCTTGTTCCGCATATAGGCGGGAACATGCAGGCACAAGTACTTCCGTGACCTGCTCACGGAAGGAAGCGGCATCTTCCGGTGTGAAGGTACGGCCCATGCGCAGGTAGCCAAGCGGCGTGTAATCCTTGTAGCCGAGCTTTCTTCCCATGCGCGTACGCAGGGCGACCAGCTTATCATACAACTCATCCAGCTCCTGCTCGTGTGCCTTGAAAAACGCGTTTGTCGCCGCGCTTGCCTCCCTGCGGAGCGCGCGGTCGGGATTCTGCGTGAACTTGCGCAGACCGGCCAGATTGAGCTGCTCTCCGTGAAAATCGACCTTGCAGGAGGCGAGCAGCTTTTCGTATTCGTTGGTGAGCCGGTTCTCCCGGATCATGTCGAGCATGAGCTTTGGCGACATGGAACTGTACTCTTTTTTTACATTGCGAAGGTACTGCGCACCGAAGCGGTCGTCGATCTGATTCCTGAAGTTTGAATGGAGCAGCGCCTTATACCAGCCGAGCATCCAGGGCATTGCAACGGGTACGGCCTTGTCGAAAAACTGCTGTTCCTTTTCGTAGAAAGCATCCGACGTATCGATGGTGTGGCGCACATGCGCAAGGCTCATCTGCGTAAAAAACGAGCTTTCAAACGATGAAAAATCGAGGATCTCCCGCACCACCTCATCCGCTGACTTCGCTTTTTTGACGCTTCGTGTCAAAACGGAAAGCGTACGTCGCGCCGCGCCCAGATCGGGCCGCTTGTATTCGAAATCGCTGAACGTCTGCATAACGCCTCCAAGGTTACCTATTCTTTACAGATATCATATATCAGAAAGATGTCTCTGTTCAAGTTTTGTGTTATAATACCACGATAGTTTACGAAGGAGCCTGATATGACACAAAAGCTCTACTACGACCATAACCTCGGGGAATGTGAAGCGGCGGTGCTCGCCTGCCGCGAAGGGAAGGACGGGTTCGAGATCCTGCTCGATCAAACGGTGATTTATCCCGAAGGCGGCGGCCAGCTTTCTGACACAGGCTCAATCGGCGGGGCGCGGGTATCGTACGCGTTCGAGGAAGGACATGACGTTTGGCATCGCTGCACGCAGGCTTTCTGCGCGGGCGAAACGGTGCGTGTGCGCTTTGACGAAGATGCGCGGCGCGACCATTGCCAGCAGCATACGGGCGAACATATTCTTTCGGGTCTGGCGGGAAGCCTGTACGGTTGTGCGAATATCGGCTTCCATATGACGGAGGCTTATGTGAGCGTCGATTTCGACAGGCAGCTGTCCGCTGATGAAGTCGGCGCGTTGGAAATTGCGGCAAACGAGGCGATTCAGCGCGACGAACCAACGCAGTATCGGATCGTGAACGCCGATCAGCTGGAAACGATCGAGCTTCGCAAGCGCGCTAGGGGGCTGACAGGCGAAATACGCATCGTTTATGCGGGCGGGGTCGATTCCTGCACCTGCTGCGGCACGCATTGTGTGCGCGCGGGCGAGGTCGGCGTGCTGAAGGTCATCTCCCATCAAAACTACAAGGGCGGCACACGGATATTCTTCCTGTGCGGCATGCGCGCCGTGCGCTCGATGACGGAGGACGCGGCGCTTGTGGAAGCGCTTGCCAAACGCTTCAGCACGAAGCAGGAGCAGGTTTTGCAGGCGGTCGTCCGTCAGGGAGAAGAATTGGCGGAGACGAAACGCGTCCTTAAAAAACGTACGGACGATCTTTTTGCGTACCGGGCTGAAGCAGTCCGCGAAAGCGCGGCGAAGGCGGGGGACATCGCGGTCATCGTTCGCTCGGATGAAGGACTTGGCATGAACGAACTTGGTTTTTTCGCAGAAAAAATTTGCGAAACCGGCAAAAACGTTTGCGTGCTGTTCAGCGAGAAGGATGGTCAGCTCCTGTATAGATTGGCGCGCACAGAGGGCGTGGCGCTGAGCATGAAGGAGGTCTGCCAGGCGGTGAACGCTGCGACGGGCGGGAAAGGCGGCGGTCGTGACGACAGCGCGCAGGGAAGTGCCGCTGTGCGCAGCGATCTCAGGGAAATTTGCGTTCAACTGGAAACCTATTTAAAAAGCAGGCTCAAAGCGGGAAAAACACAAAAAACGCCTTGACATGAGATGCCGAAGCCTATATAATAGCCTATGGTTAAGCAGAAGCCCCGCTTCTCACCCGCCGACGATACAGTCCGGCGCGGTCGAAACAAGATAACATCAACAGGTGTTGTTTGTGATTGTGGGCTTCGCGTCCACAATTTTTTATTTGGAGGTGTCAGAATATCGCCAGCCAAGAACTCTTGATCAACGAAGAAATCCGCGACAGGGAAGTCCGGCTCATCGACGAGCACGGCAATCAGCAAGGCGTCGTTACGATCGATGTGGCGCTCAGAATGGCCGAGCAAGCGGATCTGGATCTTGTGAAAATCGCACCGCAGGCAGCGCCGCCGGTGTGCAAGATCATGGATTACGGCAAGTATCGTTTTGAACAGACCAAACGTGAGAAGGAACAGCGCAAGAATCAAAAGATCGTCGAGATCAAGGAAATAAGGCTTTCAGCGACGATCGACCTGCACGACATGGAAGTTAAAGCGAAGGCTTGCACCAAATTTCTCAAGAACGGAGACAAGGTCAAGGTTTCGATTCGCTTCCGCGGCCGCCAGGCCAAGCACGGCGATATCGGGCTGGGTGTTATGAACACTTTCTTTGAAATGGTGAAGGACAACGCAATGATGGAGCGTCCCGCCAAACAGGAAGGTCGTAACATGACGATGACAATCGCGCCGAAAGCAAACTAAACTATTTCCAAGAGGAGGAAGTTACCCCATGCCGAAAATCAAGACCCACAGGGGTGCAGCAAAACGGTTCAACCTTACGAAGAACGGCAAAGTCAAGCGCGCCAAGGCCTACAAACGCCACATACTGACCAAGAAGGATACGAAGCGCCTGCGCGGTCTGCGCCAGACCGGCTATATCGCCGAGTGCGAGCAGAAGAAGATCCGCGAGCTCATTCCGTACAAGTAAGGGAGGAACACAACAATGGCAAGAATCAAAAGGGCGGTAAACGCCGTTAAGAAACGTCGCAAGGTCTTTAAGCTTTCCAAGGGCTATTACGGAGCCAAGAGCAAGCAGTATCGCGCGGCAAGCGAACAGGTCATGAGGTCCATGGCATATGCCTTCGTGGGCCGCAAGATCAAAAAGCGCGAATACCGCACGCTGTGGATCGCTCGTATCAATGCCGGCGCAAGGCTTTGCGGCAGCACATACAGCCGCATGATCAACGGCCTCAAGCTTGCGGGCGTGGACGTAAACCGCAAGGTGCTGGCTGATCTCGCCGTGAACGATATGAATGCGTTCGGCGAGCTGGTCAAGGTAGCCAATCAGGCGAGGGCGTAAACAACGGACCATTCATAAATGCCGCTTCGGCGGGATACGATAGGGGCGGATTCAATATCCGCCCGTATTCGTTTCATTAATAAGGAGAAAGCATGCTCATCGAAAGCACCCGCAACGAAAAAGTCAAGCTCGCCCGCGCGCTTGCCGCAAAAAAGGGAAGAAGCGATCAGGGCCTTCATTTCATTGAAGGGGATAAGCTTGTGCGCGAGGCGGTCGTTTCCGGCGCGCAGATGGTGGACGCATTCCTCGAGGAGGGACATGAGTTGATGGCAGCTGTCCTTGAGGGGAGCGGGGCAAGTGTGCATACCGTGACGCGCGCCGTGATGGAAACCCTGTCCCACACGGAAACGCCGCAGTGGGTATGCGCAACGGTCAGGACACCCTCAATCGAGCTGACGGACGATTATTATCCGGCGGGACTTGTGGTTGTGCTCGATGGCGTTCAGGACCCCGGCAATCTGGGTACCATCATCCGTACGGCGGATGCGATGGGCGCTGCGGGCGTACTCCTCGGAGAGGGTTGCGCTGATCCGTTCGCGCCAAAGCCGCTGCGGGCCGCGATGGGTTCCGTTTATCATCTGCCTATCTGGCAGGGTGATTTGCTAGGGCAGCTCGCACGCATGAAGGAGCAGGGGTTTACGCTCGTATGCGGTCACCTCAAGGGCGGGGATACATTGCCTCCGCCGGGCGAGCGCTGCGCCCTCGTCATCGGCAGTGAAGGGGCGGGCGTTTCTGATGCTGTTGCGGCGCTGTGCGAAAAGTACAAGCTGCCGATGTACGGCTTTGCGGAGTCTCTCAACGCGTCTGTTGCCGCGGGAATTTTAATCTACGAACTTGCCCGCAGAATGCGTGGGTAAGCCATTATTTGTTAACAAATCGCCAATTTGCCGTGAACCGCTTGAATCAGCGGTTCATTGTGGCTAAAATGAACGCATGAAGAAGCTTCTGTGCTTGTTGCTCATATTTGCTTTTTTGGCTGCAGTGATCCCGACCCCTGCGCGCGCGGAAGGCAGCGGGGAAGAGAACGGCGTTTATGATCCGTTTGCGCCGGAAAACCTCGACCAAGGCGCAGCACCGGAGGAGCGTCACACCTATGACGATCCTGCCGTTTCCATGATGCGCTCCTATTCGCTCGGCACTTCTTCCGATCCGCGCTATGTAAACGTGCTGCTCTCGCAAAACAACCATACCGCCGCAACCGTGTGCTTCACAGGCAATTATGCGCTTTGCGATGCGACCGACACGCCGCTCTTTCGGGTGGAAAGCGACTATACCTATACGATCGCCGTCAACGGAACCAATTTGGAGCTGCGCGCAGCGGACGGCGCGGTGCTGTATTCCGGCGAGGGTTTCTATTTTAAAGAATACACGCCCCCGACAGGGCTTAACTACAATTACTTTAAGGTTGCGCAGGTAGCGAACGTTTCTCCTGCATCGGACCGCATCTATAAGGGCGAGCTGAACTGCTACTATAAAGCGAAAAGCGGCTCGTATGACGGGCTTTGGACTGGGATATATCTTGTCAACTGCATCTACATCGAGGAATATCTCAAGGGTGTGCTGCCCGCAGAAATCGGCTCGGGCAGACCGACTGCGGCGCTGCAGGCACAGGCGATCGTTGCGCGCAACTACGCCGTGCGTTCCGAGAGGACGGACGGCAGGATCTTTGATGTTTACGATTATAACCTAAGTCAGGCGTACTACGGCCTGTATTGCTTCGCCGATACGGACGCCGCCGTGAATGCGACTGCAGGACAGGTTTTAGCCTATGACGGCACGGCTATCCGGGCTTATTACTGCAACACCAACGGCGGTTATACGGAAATATCAACCAACGAGTGGACGGGCGAGGGGCAGAGCGGCCCGGAATCGGTGCGGAGCGATCCGTACGATTTGCTTGCGACCGCCTATGTTGAGGAGGTTGTCATACCGGCAAACCCCTCAAGTTCCAACGCCTATGTGACTTCACTCATCACAAACGCACTCGTCCCCGCGCTTCAAACAGCCTATCCCGGGGTGACGGCGGATCAGGTTGCAGTCACCTCGCTTTCCATATCCCAGGGCGCCTGCTATGACGCGGGCTGCAGACACCACGATGGAACCGACCAGACGCAGGTCTGCACGCATTTCTGCTCGGTTGATGTGACGTTTTCGGGCATCGCCGTAACCATCAACACGTTGAGCCAGTCTGTCGATCCTGTTACGGTCAACGTCAAGGATACGGATTTATACGTCAGCGGCTCGTACGGGTTCTTTTCGCAAACGAGGTTGAGCCATTACTGGCTCATCGAAAACAAAGATGGCGACGGCGCTACCGTCAGCTACACCATCCGCCATGCGCGTCACGGCGGCGGCGTGGGTCTTTCCCAGCAGGGCGCGATTCAGCGCGCCAACGCCGGACAAACCGTCACGCAAATCCTCGATTTCTATTTTCCGGGATGTGCCGTCGAAGCCTATTCCGCGCTCGGTGCGGCGGATGCGCTGACGGATATTTCCGCCGTTTCCTTTTCATCCTCCTATGAAGCGCTCGGTCACGATGCGTATGTGTATGCTAAATCGAATTTAAATTCGCTGATCCGCGGTGTGCTGGAGGCGGATGCTTGCGTGCAGGGCGCCTCTTCAAACGAAACATGGGTGAAAATCACCTATGGCGGCGATTATGGGTATATTCTGAAAACCGCGATTGAAAGAACGTTCACCAAGATCGCCGTCACAAATATCGTCAGTTCGATTGATATCCGTTCGGCAGCCGATCCGAGCGCGTCAAGCATCGGGAAGGCATATCCGGGCAATACGTTTATCTTGTTGGATGACAGCGCTTCCGGCAATTATCATAAAATCAACTTTAGCGGGACGAACGGCTATATCTCCAGCCGCTACGCCAAGCTGCTCACCGCCGCGACCGCCGGCGACGAGGCGGGCATTTCGACTTATACCGTGAGCGTGGCGATTCCGTCGGGCTATACGGACACCATGCTTTGGGTTGATGGCGTGCCTTATCAGGGAATTGTTTCCAACGGCACGCTGACGGCAACCGTTTATTCAAATTCCGCAACAAATGCGGTGATGTACAACTATAATACAGCCGGAACCCCGACAGGGATGAGCGTTTGGTTACTCTCTTTGTCGGGCGACATATATAATGCCACTAAAGTCGATGGTTTCACGGATTTGCTTGCTTATCATGGCTTTTCCGCGCGTATACGTGGGAACAGCGGGATTCGATTCATTAGTAGCGTATCAACAAATACGCGTAGCACTCTAACAACGACGGGTATCGTTGGGTATATTTTAGAAGAGTATGGGACGGTTGTCTTTAATTACCCTGAATTTTATGATTCTTATCCTTTCCTTGTTTGCGAAAACGGTGAACTTCCCACCGCATACGGGCGGTCTTTCTGGATTGAAAATGGCATAACGAAAGATTATATCGTTGAAACCGTTGACGGTCGCATCCGATTTGCATCCGTTCGCATCAATATTGTCGATGAGCAATTAGCGACAGATTTTATATTTAGATCATATATAAAGCTTACAAATGGTATAAATACCATTATTCTATACGGTGCGCCAAAGACCAGAAGCATTTATACTATAGCTAAATACTATATGGATAGAGGAGATTATACGGA
>CAZJYV010000079.1:0-857 GCA_964550295.1 uncultured Clostridium sp.
CCCGCAGGATCACATGGCCGTCATATTGCAGATCATCGGTTACGATGGGCATAAACCAACCTCTTCGGGTTTTGTGGGGGCGGATTCCATATCCGCCCGTTCGGCGCTATCGGGACAACCATTCGGTCCGATACAGGATCGTTTCCTCCGCTGTCAATTTCCATTGCTCTCGCATCCTATTCTATCACAATCCGCAGTTGACAAAAACACCCCCTCGAACGTACACTTTCTATTATTAAACAGGGAAACGCAACCAAGGAGAAAGCAATGCAGGACAGGAAGACTTTTTACATCACGACCCCCATCTATTACCCGAGCGACAAGCTGCATATCGGCCACACCTACTGCACCGTCGCCACAGACGTCATCGCCCGCTACAAGAGGATGTGCGGGTATGAGGTCATGTTCCTGACCGGAACCGACGAGCACGGCCAAAAGATAGAGGAAAAAGCAAAGGCGGCGGGCGTTACCCCGCAGCAGTTCGTGGACAACATCGTCGACGGGAAGGACGGCATCCGCGACCTGTGGAAGCTGATGAACATCTCCAACGACCGCTTCATCCGCACGACGGATGATTATCATGTTGCCGCCATCCAGCGCATCTTCAAAAAGATGTACGAAAACGGGGATATTTATAAGGGCAAATACGCCGGCATGTACTGCACGCCGTGCGAAAGCTTCTGGACGGAAAGCCAGCTTGTCGAGGGCAAATGCCCGGACTGCGGGCGCGAGGTGCGCTATGCCGAGGAGGAGGCTTATTTTTTCCGTCTCTCCAAATATGCGGACAAGGTGCGCGCCCTGCTGATGACGGGCGAATTTCTTGAGCCGGCCTCCCGCGTGAACGAGATGATCAAAAA
>CAZJYV010000079.1:876-3585 GCA_964550295.1 uncultured Clostridium sp.
TCGATCCCGGCCTTGAGGATCTGTGCGTATCCCGCACGAGCTTCACCTGGGGCGTGCCGGTCGATTTCGACCCCGGCCACGTCGTCTACGTTTGGATCGACGCGCTCTCCAACTACATCACCGCCCTTGGCTATGAGAACGAGCGCTATCACGATTTCGATCGGTTCTGGCCTGCGGACGTGCATATGGTGGGCAAGGAGATCGTGCGCTTCCACTCCATCATCTGGCCCGCGATGCTCATGAGCCTCGATATCCCCGTTGCCAAAAAGGTGTTCGGTCACGGCTGGCTGCTCCTGGGCGGCGGCAAGATGAGCAAATCCAAAGGCAACGTGGTGGATCCCGTCGTGCTGGCCAACCGGTATGGCGTGGACGCGCTGCGCTTTTACCTTATGCGGGAGTTTCCGCTGGGTTCGGACGGCAGTTTTTCCAACGAACTGCTCATCACGCGCATCAATACGGAGCTTGCAAACGATCTGGGGAACCTCCTCTCCCGCACCGTGGCAATGGTGGAAAAATACTTCGGCGGCACGCTCATAACGGAGCGCAAGGCGGATGCGCCGGACGCGGATCTGATTGAGATGGCCTCCTCCCTCAAGGGCAAGTACGAAACGCTTATGGACAATTTCGGTACGCAGGCCGCGCTGGAGGAGATCTTCCGCGTGATCGCGCGCGCCAACAAATACATCGACGAAACCGCGCCGTGGGTCCTCGCAAAGGATGAGGCGAACAAGCCGCGCCTCGCGTCGGTGATGTACAACCTGCTGGAAACCCTGCGCATCACGGTATCCCTGCTTGTTCCCTTCATACCAAGCAGCTGTGAAAAGGCCTACGCGCAGATCGGCGCGGCGGCCGGGATGACCGGCTGGGACAAGGCCGGCGTTTGGGGCGTTATGCCCGCGGATGCAACGGTGTTTAAGGGAGAGGCGCTGTTCCCGCGCATCGACATCAAAAAGGAGCTGGCCGACCTTGAAGCGCTGCAGAACGCCAAGGAAGAAGCGGCGGCGGCGATGTGCGAAAGCAAGCAGGGGCAGAAGGCCGCCGAGCCGCCCGCCGCAGCAGCGGAGGCGGTGGCGGCTGCGGAGGAATACATCGACTATGAAGCGTTTGAGAAGGTTCAAATGCGCGTGGCGGTCGTGAAGAACTGCGAATTCGTGCCAAAGAGCGACAAGCTTTTAAAATTCACCCTCGATACGGGGGATAACGAGGACCGCGTGATCCTATCCGGCATCCGCAAGTTTTACCCCGAGCCGGAAGCGCTCATCGGGCGCCATCTGATCGCCTGCGTGAACCTCAAGCCGCGCAAGATGTGCGGCATCGAAAGCCGCGGCATGCTGCTTTCCGCCGCAATCGAAACCCCGGAGGGCGAGCTGTTGCGCCTGCTTTCCACGGAGGATGTCATCCCCGGCGGCGGCGAGGTCTGCTGATGGAACTCCTTCCCCTGAAAAACGGAAAAACGCTCATGATACGGGAGGCGGAGCCGCAAGACTCCGCCGCTCTTCTCGCGTTTTCCAAAATCATAGGAAGCGAAACCACCTTCCTTACAACGGACGCGTCCGGCTGGTCGCGCTCCGTCGAGGAGGAGGCGAAAATCCTTGCCGCTTCCCTCATCGCGCCCGACCGGGGGTTGTTCCTTGCCCTGATCGACGGGGAGATCGTGGGTCTTTTTTCCGTTTATCCTCTGGGCGAAAAACCGCGCATCCGTCAAAACGCAACCTTCGGCGTCGCCGTGCGCGAAAGCTGCTGGCATCTTCGCATCGGCACGGTGGCACTGGTGCTCGCCATCGACCGCGCGCGGGAGTGGGGCTACCATAAGCTTTGCCTTGAGGCGCATGCGGACAACGCGCGCGCGCTTGCGCTCTACCGCCGTTTCGGTTTTGAAGAATGCGGGCGGCACAGGGAGCATTATTTCATAGACGGGCAATACTATGATGAAATCCTGATGGAGAAATTGCTGTGAATTACTTCGATACCCACGCGCATCTGTGCGATGAAAAATTTGATTCCGACCGGGAGGCTCTCATTGCCGCCCTGCCTGAGCGCGGCCTTGCCCTTTGCATCAACGTCGCCTGCGAGGCGGACGAATTCGATGTGACCCGCGATTTAACCCGCCGCTATCCCTTCCTCTACGGCGCGTACGGCATCCATCCGCACGTCGCCTCAAACCCAGGCGCGGATTGGGAAGGAAAACTGCGCGCGGCGCTGTCGGATGATAAGGCCGTATCCCTCGGCGAAATCGGCCTCGATTACCATTATGATTTTTCGGAAAAGCCCGATCAGAAGCGCGTGTTCGTGCGCCAGCTTGAGCTGGCAAAGGAGTTGAACCTGCCCGTTCAGCTCCACATCCGCGAGGCGTTCGGGGACAGCATGGATCTCCTGCGCGCGCATCGGGATGGACTGCGCGGTGAAATGCACTGTTTTTCCGGCTCGGTTGAAACCGCAAGGGATTGCCTTGACCTTGGCTTATACATCGCGCTCGGCGGTGCGGTCACCTTCGAGAACGCGCGCAAACTGCTCGACGTTGCGGCCTACATCCCCATCGACCGCCTGCTCGTCGAAACGGACTGTCCGTACCTCACGCCCGTTCCCCTGCGCGGGCGGCGCAACGACCCCTCGAACATCCCCCACATCATCCGCCGCCTCGCAGACATCCGGCACGACGATCCGGAGCGCATCGCGCAAAAAACGCTTGAAAACGGAAAAAGGCTGTTC
>CAZJYV010000079.1:3685-7189 GCA_964550295.1 uncultured Clostridium sp.
AATATCTCCCCCAGCAGCCTGTCCGCCTCGCGGCTGATTCCGCAAACGAACGCCTCGTATTTGCGGAGCATATCGCGCCCTTCGGGCGTCAATTCCGCGCCGCCTCCGTGCGGGCCGCCCGTGGTGGAGCAAATGAGGTCGAAGCCCAGTTCCTTTTCCGCTTCGTTCATGATGCGCCACGCCTTGGAATAGGCCATTTCCATGCTCATCGCCGCCGCGCGCAGGGAATGCGTTTCGTCCACGCGGCGCAAAAGCTCCGCGATGCCCGGTCCGAAGCACTTGTTTCCCCGGAACAGGCGAACGCTCAGTTTATACGTTATCTTCCCTTCCATAACGCACCTCCCGTTTTTTGCATTATAGCATACAACCGCCGGATTGACAGCGTCCGCGCATGTGTTATACTCATGAAAGAATAACGGTGAGGCTGCATGAAGAAGCTTTTGGTTTTGAACAATACATCCCTCAGCCGCGCGCTGGGCATTTCGCCGGGCTTGACCGCCCTGATCGGCTCGGGCGGCAAAACCTCGCTGATGCTTCGGCTCTCGGCTGAGCTTGCAGAAAAGGGTTCCGTAATCGTCGCGACAAGCACGCACATCTACCCGCCGGAGGGGCTGCCTCTCGTAACGGGCGGTGCGGATCAGCTTGCGGACGCGCTGAACCATCATCCTGTTGTTTGCGCAGGCTCGTTTGCCGGGAACGGCAAGCTCGCGGCAAGCGCTGTTCCGTTTTCAACGCTGGTTTCGCTTGCGGACTATGTGCTTGTCGAGGCGGACGGCGCGCGCGGACTGCCCCTTAAGGCGCACGCAGCGCACGAACCTGCCATCCCCGGCGGAGCGCGGGTGATCGCAGTCGTGGGCGCGTCAGGCTTCGGCAGGCCGATTGCGCAGGCTGCACACAGGCCGGAATGCTACGCAAATGCGCTCGCGGTGGGCATGAAAGAAATCGTCACGCCCGAGCGCGCCGCGCAGGTTGTCAGGGCCCTTTTTCCGTGCGGCACGGTGGTCGTCAATCAGGCGGACGACAAACAAACGCTTACATTGACCGCGCGCTTCGCACAAGCCTACGGCGGGGGAACGGTCGTCGCCGCCGCGCTTCGCGAAAAGCGGGCGGTCAAAGCGATCTGGAGGGAATGATATGCTCGTATTGATCCGCGGCGCGGGCGATCTTGCAACAGGCATCGCCGTCCGGCTTTATCGGGCGGGGATGGATGTTGTACTGACTGAAATCGCCCATCCAACCGCCATCCGCAGAACGGTCGCGTTCAGCGAGGCGGTTTTTAACGGAAGCATGGCTGTGGAGGGTGTGACGGCGCGGCTTGCCAGCGGCGCGGACGACGCGCGCGCCCTCATCCGCGGCGGATGCATCGCGGTGCTGGTCGACCCGCAGGCGGCCTGCCGCACTTCGCTTCACCCCGACGCGCTCATCGACGCGATTCTCGCCAAAAAAAACACCGGCACGACCCGAGCGGACGCGCCAATCGTCATCGCGCTCGGTCCCGGCTTCACGGCGGGCGCCGACTGCCATGCGGCGGTTGAAACCATGCGGGGACATGACCTCGGCCGTGTTTACTATCAAGGCTCGCCCCTGCCCGATACCGGAACCCCGGGCGAAATCGCCGGTCACGGCGCACAGCGCGTGCTGCGCGCGCCGGCGGACGGCATATTGACGGGCCTCCGGCAGATCGGGGATCAGGTCGAGGCGGGGGAACCCGTCGCCACGGTGGACGGCGTGCCGATGCGGGCCGTTATCCCGGGGGTTCTTCGCGGCTTGCTGCCAACCGGCACCGTAGTGAGGGCGGGCATGAAGAGCGGGGACGTCGATCCCCGCGGAAACGCCGCGGCCTGCTTCACGGTGTCCGACAAGGCGCGCGCGCTCGGTGGCGCGGCGCTCGAGGCAATTCTTCATTTTACGAACGGGAGGATATGATATGGAATCCGAAGTCAAGCTCACGAAGCTTGCCAACTGCGCCGGCTGCGGCGCGAAGGTCGGCGCGGGCACGCTCGCGGCGCTGCTGGGCGATTTTGCGCCTGAAAACGACCCGAACCTGCTGGTCGGCTTCGATCACGCGGACGATGCTTCGGTTTACCGTGTGGCGGATAACCTTGCCATCGTGCAGACGCTGGACTTTTTTCCGCCCATCGCGGACGATCCGTATACCTACGGGCGCATCGCGGCGGCAAACGCGCTTTCGGACGTATACGCCATGGGCGGCACGCCCAAGCTCGCGCAGAACATCCTTGCGATTCCCGAGGATATGCCCGGCGCGGTCGTGAAGGAAATTTTGCGCGGCGGGTTCGATGCGGCAAAGGAGGCGGGCGCGCTCATCACGGGCGGGCACAGCATCTTCGACGAGGAGCCGAAATACGGCATGTGCGTAACGGGCTTCGTGCATCCAAAACGCGTGCTGACCAACATCGGCGCAAAGGCGGGGGATGTGCTTTTTCTCACCAAGGCGCTTGGCACGGGCGTGATCACGACCGCCCTCAAGGCAGAGCGTGCCGATGGCGAATCTGCGCGCGCCGCTTTTGAGAGCATGACCACGCTCAACAAATACGCCGCCGAGGCGATGGCGGCCTTCGCCGTACACGCCTGCACGGATGTAACGGGCTTTTCCCTGATGGGACACGGGCTTGAGATGGCGCAGGGTTCGGGCGTGACGCTTGAAATCGATTCAAAAAAGCCCACCCTTCTGCCGGGCGCACTGGAGCTCGCGCGCAGCGGGCTGCTGCCGGCCGGTCTTTTCCGCAACCGCGCGTATGCCGAGGCGCATGTATCGTGCGCGGGCGTGGACGCGGCGCTGATGGACCTTTTCTTCGACCCGCAAACCTCCGGCGGTCTTTTAATCGCCGTCGACGCAAAGGATGCGGATGCTTTCGAGCAGGTTTTGATCAAAAAAGCGCCGTTTGCACGGCGCATCGGGTGCGTAAGGGATCAGGGCGAGGCTTCAATCGTCGTTCTGCCCTGAGTTTTTCCCGATTTTTTTCTTTCTTTGTTCATACAGGGCATCCCGGATGACCGCAAGCACCTCGTCCGTACCGTCGGCAAGGGGGTCGCGGCTCATGGTTGCAACGAAAGAAAGCCTGCGGTCATACAGGTCGTTCACCGCGTCGAGAAGCGTCGCGGGGGAAAGCTTCTCCTGCTCAAGCACCATCGCATAGCCTTTGCGCGCGAAGTATCCCGCGTTGAGGATTTGGTCGCCCCGGCTCGCGGAAAGCGGCAAGGGGATGAGCAGCGCAGGCTTGGAGAGGGCGAGAAACTCGAACACGGCGTTCGCGCCTGCGCGCGATACGATCAGATCAGTCGCCGCAAACACATCGGGCAGCTCCCCGCTGACGAATTCATACTGCCGGTAGCAACGCTCGCACGAAAGCTGCGCGTCAGTCTTATCCTTGCCGCACAGGTGCGCGATGTCGTAGGTCCGCGTAAGCGCGCCGAGCGCGCCGCGCACCGCGTCGTTGATCGCCGCCGCGCCCAGGCTGCCGCCCATCACGAGCAGCACCGGCT
>CAZJYV010000079.1:7199-8552 GCA_964550295.1 uncultured Clostridium sp.
GAGTCTTTTTATCGCCGCAAAGATGTATCACGTCAAAGTTCTTTTGCAGCTCGCAAAGCGCCTCGCGCACCGCGTCGTTTACGAATGCCGCACCCTGGCTGCCTCCCATCACGAGCAAAACGGGCTTTTCGCCCGTAAAGCCCAAAAATTCCAGCCCTTTTTCGCGGTTGCCCGCATATAGTTCCGGGCGGATGGGGGTGCCGGTATGCACGCCCTTCGCGCCCACATGGCGGAGCGTATCCTCAAAGGTTACGCAGACCTTATCCGCGAAGCGCGCATTGATTTTATTGGCGAGGCCGGGCGTGTAGTCCGACTCGTGCGTAATGAAGGGAACCCGCAGCGTTTTGGCTGCGACGGCCACCGGCACGCTCACAAAGCCGCCTTTGCTGAACACGACATCCGGCTTGACGGCGCGGATGATCCGTTCCGCCTGGGCGACGCCAGCGATTACGCGAAAGGGGTCCGAAACGTTTTTCCACGAAAAATAGCGGCGCAGCTTGCCGGAGGCTATCGCGTGGTATGTCACGCCCGCACGGCCTTCGATCATGCCGCGCTCGATGCCGTCCTTCGTTCCGATATAATGGATGTCGCACCCTTCCGCGAGAAGCTGTGGGAAGAGCGCGATGTTGGGCGTGACATGTCCGGCGGAACCGCCGCCCGTGAACAAGACCGTTTTTTTCATTGCAAACCTTTCGCATGGGAACATGGAAGCTCCCGTATTATCTGCCTGAAACGGAAATAATTATATCACTCGCGCCTGTTTTATGCTATGATTATCGTGATGTATTATGTGCGGTTCAACCGCGCGTATACGGAGGCAAACATGCGCGATTTTCGGGATTGCGACGCTGCGCAGGGCGCACAAAGGATAGCCGTTCTTACTTCAAGGCTTACGGTTCTCCGCGGGGAGGCCGGGACGCCCTTGGATCTTTTGCGCGAGTTCGCGTTCTGTTTGCTGCTCGGCGACACGCAGGGCGCGTACCGCATTTACCACGACCTTGCCCGCGCGCTTCTGACCTCGGGCGCAAGGCGCGTGAGCGGCGATCTGTTTATGGATTATCTCCTCTCGCTCGTGTTCGAGCGGGAGCATCCCTTTGCCGCGATGGCGGCGGCGGGCAGGCTGGACGAGCCGGAGCAGATCGCCATGAAGGCCGACCTTGCGGCGCTGGGCGAGCTTGCCTCGCTTTCAAGCGCGGACTTGATCCGCATGGCTGCGGAAAAGCACCGTGAGCTGCAGCTGCGCCCCCGTTACGCGCGGGACGACATATCGCTGATGTCCACCGCGCTCTGGAGCGGCTCCGCGCCGCGCCCGAACGCCCCGCCGGAGGCAAAGCCCGCGTCCCCTGCAAACGG
>CAZJYV010000080.1:0-271 GCA_964550295.1 uncultured Clostridium sp.
TGCTCAACGCCGCCAACACCGGCGATAAGGAGCAGTATTACAACAACATCATCGATGCCGTGGTCCGCACGGAAAGCGCCGATACGTTCATCGTGGAGTTGGCGACCCTCATCAAGCGCATGACGGTGGACCAGCTTCACATCGTGGGCGATATTTTCGACCGCGGTCCCCATGCGGACGCCATTCTCGATGAGCTGATGCGCCATCATAACGTGGATATCCAGTGGGGCAACCACGACGTACTGTGGCTCGGCGCGGCGGCGGGCAGTCC
>CAZJYV010000080.1:343-6011 GCA_964550295.1 uncultured Clostridium sp.
TATGCTCGAAAACGGATACGGCATCAACCTGCTGCCGCTGGCGGTGTTCTCGACGGAACGGTATACAGCCGCGGAGGTGTTCGAGCCGCGCAACCTTCCTGCGGAACCGTACAAACCGCGGGACAGGAGCTTTTACGCGCGCATGCACAAGGCCGTCAGCGTCATCATGTTCAAGCTTGAGGGGCAGATCGTGCAAAGGCGGCCCGCGTATCAGATGTGCGATCGCGACATGCTCTCCCGCGTCAACTGGGAACAAGGCACCATCGAGATCGAGGGCGCAGCCTATCCTTTGCGCGACACAGATTTTCCCACAGTTGACCCGAAGGACCCCACGCGGCTCACCGCGGAGGAGAGCGCCCTGATGGGGCAGCTCACGAAGGCCTTCCGCAACAGCGGAAAGCTCCAGGCGCACGCGCGGTTTCTGCTGCGTGCGGGCTCGATTTACCGCTGCTGCAACGGCAACCTCCTTTTTCACGGCTGCGTGCCCACCGAGGCGGATGGCAGCTTCATGCGCTTCAAGTTCGGCAGCAGCACGCTTTCCGGCAAAAACTTCTTCGATTACGCGGACCGCCTTGCCCGTCAGGGCGTGCTTGCCCCGGAAGGGTCAAAGGAGCGGGCGGAGGGACAGGATTTTCTGTGGTTTCTCTGGTGCGGACGCAACTCGCCCGTGTTCGCGCGCGATCACATCGCAACGTTCGAGCGCACGCTCATCGAGGATAAGGCCGCCTGGAAGGAGCCGAAAAACGCTTATTACGAATACAACGAGGATGAGGCGTACTGCACAAAAATCCTCGACATGTTCGGACTTGACAAGCCGTGGAGCCGCATCATCAACGGGCATATCCCCGTCAAGGTGAAGGATGGGGAAAGCCCCATTCGCGCGGGCGGCAAGCTCATCGTCATCGACGGCGGCTTTTGCAAGGCCTATCAGCGGGAAACCGGCATCGCGGGCTATACGATGTTCTTCAGCTCCCACAGCATCCGCCTTTCCGCGCACGAACCGTTCGCGAGCAGGAAGGATGCCGTCACCCGCAGCACGGATATCATCTCGCACACCATCCGCGTGGAGGAGTTCCCCCACAGGGTGATGGTGGCGGATATCGACACCGGCGCCGAAATTCAGGAGCGCATCGCCGACCTGATGAAACTGCTCGACGCGTATCGGGACGGCCTGATCAAGGCGAAATAAACCGGGACGGATCAAAACGCGGGCGGATATCCCATCCGCCCGCGTTTTTTTTCAATGTTCGCTCTTGAGCCCCGCGCCGCAGGCGGGGATCAGACATTCGCCGGGGGAGCCGTGCTTTTGGACGTAATCGAGATAGGCGGCATAGGTCGCCGCGCTCGTGTGTTCGACGAAAACGCCCCTGCGGGCGAGCGACGCGCGCGCGGGTTCGATGCCGGCCTCCGGCGCGAGAACGACGGTTACATTGTACTTATTGATGGAATCCATAATTTCCCGCCCGCGGCCGGGCGCGCCGATGGCGATGCCTTCCGCCAGCGTCGGTTCCGCCTTCACGGGCAGGGGAACGGTTGCCCCCGCGGCGTGCGCCTCGTAAAACGGCGCGCATCGTTCGCTTTGCACGGCGAACACATGCGGCATGGCGGGGATGACACCGGAGGCGAGCAGGTGTTCCAGCGCGAAAAAAACGCCGAGGAACAGCGTGCCGTTGCCCAGCGGGATGAACAGGTTTTCAGGAATCCGCCCGAACTGCTCATAAACCTCATAAAGATAAGTTTTGGTTCCCTCGTAAAAAAACGGGTTGAACACATGGCTCGCGTAAAAAACGCCCTCGTCCGCGACGCGCGCGCGGCAGGCGCAGGCGCAGTCGTCCCGGCAGCCGGGTACGATGGTGCAGGTTGCGCCGTGTGCGCGGATCATGTTGATTTTGTTGGGCGAGGTGCCTTCGGGCACATAGATTTCGCACGCGATGCCCGCCCGCGCGCAGTACGCGGCCACGGCGTTGCCCGCGTTGCCGCTGGAATCCTGCACAGCGCGCGTTACGCCGGTTTCCTTCATGTGGGCGACGAGTACCGAAGCGCCCCTGTCTTTAAAGGAAAGGGTGGGCATGCAGTAATCCATTTTAAGCAGCACGCCGGGCTCAAGGCGCACGATGGGGGTGCCGCCCTCACCGAGCGTGACATCCCGCCAGGCATCCCCCTCCAACGGCAGGAACGCGCGGTAGCGGAACAAGCCGCGCTCGGAAGGATCCAGTCGCGCAGCGTCGAACGCGGGGGGCGTAAAGTCGAGCTTCCACAGTCCGCCGCAGATGCAGCGCGCTTTGGGTGTGGATGCGTTTTCTCTTTTTCCGCAAACGGTACAGATGTAATCCATATCCTTATGATAGCGCGCGGGCGCAAAGGGGACAATACCGTTTTTGCGCGGTTGCCGAAAAAAACGGCGTATGCTAAAATCGATGTAGGATTTTATTTGTTTTTAGGGTAAAGCATGGAGAACATACGGGCTTTTGAACCCCTCTGGGGCATATGGAAGATCGAAAAACAGCTTGGGCGCGGCAGCTACGGCGGCGTGTACCTTGCTTACCGCGCGGACGCGCCGGATTTTCGCTCGGCGGTGAAGCATGTGAGCATCCCCGCGGACCGCAGCGAGCTGCGCGCGCTGATGGACGAGGGCGTGGCGACCGACCTGGAAAGCGCGCGTGCCTATTACGACAAGCTCAAGGATGACCTGCTTGCCGAAATCCGCTTCATGTACCGCCTGCGCGGCTGCGGGAACATCGTTGCCTATGAGGATCACGCCGTTGTCGAAAAAAAGGATATGCCCGGCTACGATATCTTCATCCGTATGGAGCTTCTGAAACCCTTGACCGAACACGCCTCGAGCAATCCTCTTTCGCAGGGCGAGGTGTGCCGTCTGGGCATCGATATCTGCAACGCGCTCGAAGCGCTGGAAAAGGAGCGCATCCTCCACCGGGATGTCAAGCCCGCGAATATTCTCGTTGCCCGCGACGGAACCTATAAGTTGGGCGATTTCGGCGTTGCGCGGCAGATGGAAAAAACCAGCATGGTTTTAAGCAAAAAAGGCACATACTCCTACATGGCCCCCGAAGTTTACCGGGGCGAGCAGGCGGGAAAAACCGCGGACGTCTATTCCCTCGGGCTTGTGATGCATCGGCTGCTCAACGGTAACCGCGCGCCGTTTCTTCCGCCGGAGGGCGCGATTACCTATCAGGATACCGAGCTAGCGCTCGCCAAACGCCTCGCGGGCAAGGCTTTGCCGCGTCCCGCGTACGCGGATGAAGCCATATCGGCCGTCATCGGCCGCGCGTGCGCGTTCAAGCCGCAGGAACGGTTTGCGAGCGCGGGCGATATGCGCGCGGCGCTGCAGCGCTGCATCGACCCCGGCGCGCGGGCTGGCTGGGACGAAACCATGCCGTGGGAGCGCGGCTCTATGGGGGATGCCGCGGATTCCACAGAATCCCCGCGCGAAAGCCGCATCAAAACCATGCGGGACGGGGATGCGCAGCTGACGGCCACGCTCAAACAAAAATATGTGCGCAGACAAAAGACGGAATCTAAAAAAACGTTTGCATTTCTGCTCGCGGTCGCCATAATCGCAATTCTGGCGTTCGTCGTCGTTTGGGTTTTTACGATGCTCAACGGCTGATTGACCCAGGGGCAAAAGCGCAAAACCGTATAAACGTATAAAGGGCCTCCTATGCGTCAAAACTAGCATAAAGCGTCGGCTCAGCCGACACATCCTTAAGGAGGCTAATATGAAGAAAATTTTAGCAATGCTGTGCGCGGTGCTCGTTCTGCTCGCCATGACGGCCTGCAAGGGCGGCATCGTGGCGTCGCCGACGCCCAACGCCACCATCAAGCCGACGACTTCACCCATCGCCGGGACGACAACGGGCGCGCCGATGAGTCCCTCGCCCAGCGCGCCGACCTCCCCCTCAACGACCGGAGGAGACACGATTGAAGGCTTTAAAGAAGGGGAGACCGTGGCGGTGAACGCGCTTCCCGGCGCGGTGACGGCGGCTGTAACCGAAAAGTATCCGGGCGCGACCATCAAGAGCGCGTCGTACGCGACTTATATGGATGCGCAGATGTATCTGCTCACCCTCGAGGGCGCATCGGACAACACCGACAAGATCTATGTGAAGGCGGACGGCTCCATCGTTCCCTACGCCGCGCCGACCGGAACCTGAGCCACAGCCGGTAAATCACCCGTCAACACGCCCGCCCGTACCTTGCAACCGGGGCGGGTTTGTGTTCTGTAACGACGCAGCAAAAGCGGAAGCCGGCCTGTATCTGAGCCGACCTCCGCTTTTTTGCTTGGAAAGGCTGCGCGGGCGCGCGTCCGTCAGTCGAGCTGGCTGGTGCAGTGCGGGCAGCGCGTGGCGCCGATGGCGATTTCGCTCTTGCAGAAGGGGCAAGCCTTTGTCGCGGGCGCGGCGGGGGCTTCCTCCGCTTTCTTTTTGCGCTTAAGGGAGGACGCCTTGTTAAAGGCTTTTACGACGAGCAACAGCACGAGGGCGATGATGAGAAAATTGATGATCGCGGTCAGGAACGCGCCGTAGGTGAGCGTGACGCCTTCCTTGAGGGGCAGGGCCAGCCCGCTCAGGTCCATGTTGCCGAACAGGCCGAGGATGGGCGAGACGATGTCGGTTACGAACGAATCCACAATCGTCTTGAACGCCGCGCCGATCATCACGCCGATGGCAAGGTCCATGACATTGCCGCGGTTGATGAAATCCCCAAATTCCTTAAACAGCTTTTTCATAACGTTACCCTCCTTATATGAAATATATCGTATAAGCGCGCCGCGGTCATTCGGGCCAGCGGCTTCTTATGACGCTGTCTATGCGCTCCTCAATGTGGATGAGCGAGCCGCGGTCGATGAGATAGTCAAACGGGATCACCACGCCGCCCGCGGACGTATAATCGTCCAGCAGCGTTCCGGAAACGGCGGGATCCAGGAAAGCGCAGTCCGGCGCGACGACGATCGCGCCATGCTTTTTGATGAAGGAACGCACGGTTTTAAGATCGCCCTCGAAGCACACGGGGATGTTCTTGCGATGGCTCGCAAAGATGCCGATCTGCTCGGCGACGAGGTTGGCGAACTTGTTGCTTCTGCATACGATGCCAAGGGTGCGGCCGGGCTCAAGCGTGCAGATGGATAAAATCGTTTGTCTGCTCGGTGAAACATCCGCCGCAAGCAGCTTTTCACTGTTGCCCAGCGCGCGGGAAACCAGCGGGTGATGCGTGGCCGTGGTCAGAACAAGATCGAAATCGCCAAGAAGCGCACCGGGGGAATCCTCCATGATCGCATCCACGAGAAACACGGCAATCACAATGCCGGGGATGTAGTTGAGCTGGCGCTTGAAGATCGCGAGGGCTTCCGGGTTGCAGTCCACGATGGCCACGCGCGCGAACGCCTCCGGCGGCGCTTTTCTGGCAAGCGTGATGTGCAGCAGCGTGCTGATCTCCGCGTGCGTCATGCCAAAGGAGGCCAGCGTGTCGTAATCCTTTTCGATCAGTTCCGCCGCCTGCCGCCTGCGCCCGATATCGGCGGGTTCGCGGTCGCTGTACACATAGCTGCCGCTTCCGTGGATGACCTCGATGATGTTGTTGTCCGAAAGCTCCTTGTAGGCGCGTTTGACCGTTCCGCGCGCGATCTGCAGGGATTGGGCAAGCTCGCGCT
>CAZJYV010000080.1:6021-8477 GCA_964550295.1 uncultured Clostridium sp.
GCAGCTTCTCCCCGGGACGCAGCGCCCCGGATTTGATATCCCGCATGAACTGCTCGGCGATCTGGCGGTAAACAGGCGTCGTTGAGGCGTAGTCGATTGCGATCATCGTGCGCTCCGTACAAGTGGTATACCTTTATTATACCCGCTGCCACCAAAACAGCAAGAGCGGCGCCGCGAAAAGCCGATTGGACCATATTATCCGATGGAATTTGCTAATAAAACGTCCGAACATTATAATTTAAGTGTACCAATTTTGGATAAGGGGCGCTGATATGATTTTTCTTGACGGAACATCCCTTACGATAGAACAGGTGGTCGCCGTTGCAAGGCGCGCGGAGCAGGCCGCCGTCGATCAGAGCGCGTACGCGCCGATGGACCGCGCGCGGGCTTACGTCGAGGGCAAGCTTGACGAGGGCGCGGCGGTTTACGGGCTGACGACCGGCTTTGGCAAGTTTTCGGACACCTATATTTCGCGCGAGGACGCGGTTAAGCTGCAAAGGAACCTCATCATATCCCACGCGTGCGCGATGGGCGACCCGCTGCCGGAGGAGACCGTGCGCGCGGTGATGCTGCTGCGCGCGAACGCACTCTGCCGCGGCAACTCCGGCATCCGGCGGGGTACGGTTGAAACGTTGCTTCACATGCTCAACGCAGGCGTGCATCCGGTGATCCCCGAAAAGGGAAGCTTGGGGGCGAGCGGGGACCTTGCGCCGCTCGCGCACATGGCGCTGGTATTGATGGGCGAGGGCGAGGCGTTCTATGCGGGCGAGAGGCTTGCGGGGGGCGAGGCGATGCGGCGGGCGGGGATCGCCCCCGTCGCGCTGGCCGCCAAGGAAGGGCTTGCCCTCATCAACGGCACGCAGGTGATGACCGCCATCGGCTGCCTTGCGGCTTATGACGCATACGAGCTTTGTTTAACGACGGATATCGCCGCCGCGCTGAGCGTGGAGGCGCTGCTGGGCATCACGAAGGCGTTCGACCCCAGGGTGCACGCGCTGAGGCCTCACGCGGGGCAGAACGCCTGCGCCGCAAACCTGTGCAGGCTGCTTGAGGGCAGCGCGCTCGCGCGCGAGAGCCAGCCCGGCAGGGTGCAGGACGCGTACAGCCTGCGCTGCGCGCCGCAGGTACACGGCGCCTGCCGGGACGCCATTGCGTACGTTCTTTCGGCGGTGTCGCGCGAGTTGAACGCCGTGACGGACAATCCGCTGATCTTTCCCGAGGAAAACGAGGCGATTTCCGGCGGCAACTTCCACGGCGAGCCGATGGCGCTCGCGTTCGATTTTCTCGGCATCGCCTTGGCGGAGCTTGCGGATATCAGCGAACGGCGCATCGAGCGCCTCGTGAACCCCGCGCTCTCCAACGGGCTGCCCGCGTTCCTCACGGAAAACGGGGGACTCAACTCCGGCTTTATGATCGTGCAGTACGCGGCGGCGAGCATGGTCAGCGAAAACAAGGTGCTTGCGCATCCGGCAAGCGTGGACTCCATCCCCTCCTCCGCCAACCAGGAGGACCATGTGAGCATGGGAACGACTGCCGCCCGAAAGGCGGTGTGCATCCTCGACAACGCGCGCAAGGTGGTTGCCATCGAGCTGATGACGGCCTGCCAGGCGCTGGCGCTGCGCGGGGCACAAGATTGCTCCCCCGCCGCCAAAACGGTGTATGAAACGGTAAGAAAGGCTGTCCCCGTCGTGCGGGAGGATGTTATACTGTATCCGTACATGAACGCCGCGGAGGAGATGGTTCGATGCGGCGCGATCAACGCGGCGGCACGAAGCGCCTGCCCGGGTCTTGTGTGAAAGGAGAGAAAGCATGGATCAAACCGCTGTTCGCGATGCGATGAAGATCAGGCTCGACGCGGGGCTTCCCGATGCTCCTTCGTTTGTGCCGGGCATTAGGCGCGCGCCGGACCGCGGCTTTCGCCTCACCAAGGCGCAGGCGGAGACCGCCCTGCGCAACGCCCTTCGCTATGTGCCGGAGGAGCTGCACGCCGCCCTCGCCCCCGAGTTCATGGAGGAGCTTGCCGCGCGCGGCAGAATCTATGCTTATCGCTTCCGTCCCGAAGGGCGGATATACGGCAAACCGATTGACGAATACCGGGGCAACTGCATCGAAGGCAAAGCTTTCCAGGTGATGATCGACAACAACCTCGATTTTGAAACCGCCCTTTATCCCTATGAGCTTGTGACCTATGGGGAAACCGGCTCGGTGTGCCAGAATTGGCTGCAATACCGGCTCATCAAAAAATATCTCGAAGAACTCACGCGGGAGCAGACGCTCGTGCTGCTTTCCGGCCACCCGTTGGGGCTGTTCCCTTCCCGTCCGGAAGCGCCGCGCGTGATTTTAACCAACGCGCTGATGGTCGGCATGTTCGATAATCCGAAGGATTGGGAGATTGCCGAGGAGATGGGCGTCGCCAACTACGGGCAGATGACCGCGGGCGGCTGGATGTACATCGG
>CAZJYV010000081.1:0-2989 GCA_964550295.1 uncultured Clostridium sp.
GCTGGTCATGTAGCCGTTGTTCACGTTGAGGATCGTGACGCCCAGCACCGCGCAGTTGGTGGTGATCAGCGGCAAATAGATGCCCAGCGCGCGATACAGCGAGGGGCTGCTTTTTTTTATGAACATTTCAACGAGCTGCACAAGGCTTGCGATAACCAAAATGAACGAGATGGTATCCAGATACTGCAGACCCAAGCGGGTCAGCACATACTTGTAAACCAGGAACGTAAACAGCGAGGCAAGGCCCATTACGAACGTCACCGCGATGCCCATGCCTGCCGCCGTTTCCACCTTGCTCGACACGCCCAGGAACGGGCAGCAGCCTAAGAACCTTGAAAAGATAAAGTTGTTGGACAGGATGCAGCTCACCATGAAAAGGAGGATCTTTGCGACCTCATTCATACACGGATCACTCCCTTCTCATCTTTCTTTTTGCTTTCCGCCTTCTGGGCAATGAAGTTGGACACGCCCAAAAGAAGACCGAATATGATGAAGCCTCCCGGCGCGAGAATGGCGATGAGCATCGGCTCGTAAGCCGCGCCAAGCAGGTTTACGCCAAAGACGGAGCCGTTGCCGAGCAGTTCGCGGATGCAGCCCATGACCGTGATGGCGAGCGTGAAGCCCAGACCCATGCCGATGCCGTCCACAGCGGAAGCCACGACGCCGTTTTTACTTGCGAACGCTTCCGCACGCGCGAGGATGATGCAGTTCACGACGATGAGCGGGATGAACATGCCGAGGCTTTGGTACAGCGTAGGAACGAATGCCTGCATGAGCATCTGCACCATGGTAACGAACGTGCAGATGACGACGATGAACGCCGGAATGCGCACCTTATCGGGTATGATGTTGCGCAGCAGCGAGATCACCATGTTTGAGCCGATAAGTACGAACGTCGCGGCGACCCCCATGCCCAGCGCGTTGATCGCGCTCGTTGTTGTGGCAAGCGTCGGGCAAGTGCCCAGCACCATACGAAGGGTGGGGTTTTCGGTGATGATCCCGTTGAGAAAAACCGAAGAAAGATTCTTTTGATCAGACATCGGCTTTCGCCTCCTTTGCCCGGCCATAAATGCGCGGCTTGATGTATTTGTCCAGCAGAGGCGTTACGACGTTCATGACCAGTATGCCGTAGGTGACGCCCTCCGGATATTTGCCGAAGCAGCGGATGATCGCGATGATAAAGCCGCACAGCGCCGCATAGATGAACTGCGCCTTTTTGCTCATGGGGCAGGTGGTGTAATCCGTTGCCATAAAGACCGCGCCGAACATCACGCCGCCGGTCAGAACGGCGTTCAGCGGATTCTTGCCGAATATCCACATGCACAGCGCGAAGGCTGCCAGCAGCGTGACGGGAATCCGCCAGGAGATCACGCGGCGCACGAGCAGATAAAGGAAACCGATGAGGATCGCCGCCTTGCACACTTCGCCAACCGTGCCGGGGATGTTGCCGAAAAAGAGATCCTGCAACCGATAATCGCTCATGTTCCGAAGCGGCGTCGCCATGGATACGGCGTCCGCGCCGCTCCAATAGGTCGGGGCGGTGTAATCGCTCATGCGCGCAGGCCAGCTTGCCAGCAGGATCGCGCGGGCGGCGAGCGCGGGGTTCACAAAATTATCGCCGATGCCGCCGAAAAGCTGCTTGACGAGCACGATGGCAAGACCGCTGCCGACGACGGGTATCCACCAGGGCGCGTTTGCCGGCATGTTCAACCCGATCAGCAGACCCGTTACCGCCGCGGACAAGTCGCCGACGCTGACCTTTTTATGCGTAAGCTTCTGCCAGAGAAACTCAAAGAGCACGGCGGAAGCGGTGCTCAGCGCCACGAGCAGCGCAACGTTCGCGCCGAAATACCAGATCGCCACCGCCGTCGCCGGCAGGAGGGCGACGATCACATCCCCCATGATGGAACGCGTGCTGTCCGGACACCGGAGGTGCGGTGCGGGAGAAATGTAAAGCTTCATGACTTTTTCCTCCTTTGCGCGGCCGCGATGGAATCCTTCGCCAGCTTAAACGAAGCCGTCAGCCACCGTTTGGCGGGGCAGGAATAAGAACAGGCACCGCAGAGGATACATTCGAGCACATCATGCGCCTTTGCGCCTTCAAAATCACCGGCGTCGCAGAAATGTTTCATCTGATACGGGCGCAGCCCGATCGGGCAGGCGTCCACGCAGCGCGCGCAGCGGATGCACGGCTCCTCCTCGACACTCCTCGCTTCCTTCTCATCGTAAACGACCACGCCGTTGTTGTTCTTAGCGATGGACAGGCTGTCGTCCGGCGCACACAGGCCGGTCATTCCGCCGCCCAGTGTGATTTTGCCGGGCTCCCCGGAATAGCCGCCGCATTCGCCGATCAGGTCTCCGAGCGCCGTACCGATGCGCACGCGCAGATTCTGCGGGTTGCGAACATGGCCGGTAACGGTCGTTACCCTGTCGATAAGCGGCCTGCCGTCGATCACGGCATCCGCGATGGCGCAGGCTGTGCCCGCGTTGATCACGATCGTATGCGCCTCGATGGGCAGCTTGCCGCAAGGTACTTGGCGGCCCGTCACAGCCTCAATCAACTGTTTTTCACCGCCCTGCGGATATTTTGTGCGCAGGATCGCAACCTCAACGCCTTCGCGCCCCGCAGCCGCCGCGCGCATCGCCTCAATCGCCTCCGGCTTGTTATCCTCGATGGCAATCACGCCGCGCCCCACGTTGAGCGCGCGCATCGCCGCGCGTAAGCCGTCCACAATCCGCTCCGGCCGCTCGATCATCAAACGGAAGTCCGCCGTCAGAAACGTTTCGCATTCTGCTCCGTTGACGATCACGGTATCACAGGATTTTCCCGCAGGCAGGGTCAGTTTTACATGCGTGGGAAAACCCGCGCCGCCCATGCCGCAAATGCCCGCATTTTTGATCGCGGGGATGATGAGCGACGGATCAACTTTTTCAACGTTGCCGCAGCCTTTGGTTTCAACCCATTCTTCCGCGAAATCGTTACGGATGC
>CAZJYV010000081.1:2999-8403 GCA_964550295.1 uncultured Clostridium sp.
GCCGGTTCAGCGCCAAGCGCGAGCCGAGGTTCTACAGCCGTCACCTCTCCGGAAATGCTCGCGTGTACGGGCAGGCCGAGGGCGCCCACAGGCTCCCCGATGACTTGTCCGATCCGGACATGCGTGCCTTTTTCGACGCAGGGTTTGGAAGGCGCACCCAAGTGCATATTCATGGGGATCGCTACGGCATCGGAAACGAAATCTCGGATAGGCGCGTTCCTGGTGAGCAGCTTCCCCTCATGTTTACGTTTAAGAGGATGAACGCCGCCCCTGAAGGAATATTTGGGCAAATAAAGCACCTGCCTTTCGGAAGAAATGAATGATTCCATAATCAGAAAATGCGAAAAATGCGACGGAAGGCCGTCCATCGCGTATTATATCATAACAGCCGGGCATTATGCATCCGTTCTGCAATCGTTAGTTTTTTAACTTATTGCGCGGCCGTGATTAAACCTGATCATTCTGTTTAATCTGATAGCCGTCCGCAACGGGAACCGTCATGGAGCGCACAAGGTTTTCAACATGCTCCCTCCTCATCTCGGGCAGCATGCGCTTGAGATAGGCAACCTGCGATATGCCGACCAACTCGAAGATCATATCCACAACCTTATCCAGCGACGGCCGTTCCCCGAACACGACATGCATCCTGTTCTGCTTGATTTCGATCGTCAGCATACGCGTATCGGGCGTTTCGACGAAGGAGCAGAGGGCAAACAGGCGGATTTCCCCCGGCGCAAGCTTCCATAAGGCGCGTGTGCCGACCAGCTGCGTTTCGCCTTTCATCATCGTCCAGCCCTCCGCGATGCCGCCGTCCGCGCGCAGCAGCAGCGCGTTGCGCTCGTCGCGCTCGTAGAAATAAACGAGCAGCCCCTCCTCGCGCCTTTGAAAGCGGATCATATCCGTTCCCGTCGTATAATTTCCGTGCACCGCCTGGAGCGTCTGCGGAAAGATGCCGCCTGTGTTGTTGTCAAGAACGTATTCCCTGCCGTCAAGCTGTTCCGCGATGCGGCTGAACTCCTCCGGATCCGTGCACAGTCCCGCGGGCACGGGCGGCTCGAACCGCAGCCCGGAAAGCTTCCTTTGCAGCGAAGCGTAAGCCTCCGCATCGGCGGGCAGTTCCGCCTGCGACACCTCGGAAAACAACCGCTCGATATGCGCGCCCAGCGTGCCGTGCGCGAACAGATTGGCGCTTCCGGAAAAGACCGCCACAAGCGCGTCATGCTTGGGCATACCGATGACATACTGACCGAACGCGCCGTTAAACTGGAAGGAGCCCTCGCGGTCCGCCATCCAGACCTGGTATCCGTATCCGTGCTTCAGCTCGCCGCCGGGCGTTTTTATCTGAACGCGCAGCGCGTCGTTGCACCATTTTTCGCTGAGGATCCGCTTCCCTTCCCACACGCCCTTATTGAGATAAAGCTGCCCGAGTTTTGCGGAATCTTCCAGCGTCAGCGCAAGACCCCAGCCGCCTTTCTCCATGCCCTGCGGGCATTTCTCCCATTCGTGACAGGCGATACCCAGCGGTTTATAAAGGCGCGGGGCTAAAAATTCCGTCAGCGTCATACCTGTGCGCCGCCGAAGAATCGCGGCGAGCATATAGGAGTTCATGGAATTGTACTCGAACGCGCTGCCCGCCTCAAACTTGGGAATGGACTCCATAAACATCTTTTCCCATTTTTCGTCGAGCACCGACCCGACTTCATTAAAACGGCTGCCGCTGCTCATGGTCAGCAGATGCCACACCGTATGGGCGCGCAGGATTTTCGCCTGCGCGCCGCCGGTATATTCGGGAAATATGTCAATGAGGCGCTCGTCCACGGAAAGAAAGCCTTCGTCCACCGCCATGCCGATGGCGATCCCTGTGACGCTCTTTGACATGGAATAGAGCATATGCGGCACATCCGCGCGGTACGGCGCAAAAAATCCCTGCGCGATGACCCGACCGTGGCGCATGACGAGCGCGCCGTGTACGGCAAGGGAGTCCGCCTCCCCGCCGATGTCGGCAAAAAACCGCTCGAGCGCAGCACTGTGCATCCCCTGCTCTTCCGGGATGCTCCGAGGCAGGGGAACGCTTGGGGCGGATCCGAGGAATCGCTCCTTTTGCAGCTTGTAACCGTATGGCGAAATGTTCGCGACATCGTGCTTGAGGAACTTTACGAGCATTTCGACGCTGCGCATCTGAATGGTCAAATCCATGCCGACCCTCCCCATGATTTACGCGGAAATCAAAGCCTTTCGGGGCCTCTGTACTCGAACTGGGGTTCGCTGTACGCATGGGTATCGCCCGTTTGTTCGCCGCAGGCGCTCAGATAAAAATCCGCGCTCGCCGCGGCCATGTACGGATTCAGCCAGAGAAAACCGATTCCAAGGCTCATCACGCAAAGCAGCGCCCATCCGATAAAGCTGAAATCCAGGCAGAACCAACGGCCTTTCAGCCCCATCGTCATGCGCTTGCTTTCGTCCACCGCCGCCCGAATGCCCATCTCCGGATGTTCCGCCATCAAATACGGCGCCATCCTGTAACGGTAGGCGGCGACGATGCCCGGCACGATCAGCAGCAGCGCCCACAGTAAAATGAACAGCGCCATGAAGCACCGAAGTCCCAGCGCCTTGAGGAAAACCTCAAAGCGGGAAAACAGGGCATCTATGCCCGCGTTTTCACCGCGCAGCAGTCGGATATAATACAGGTTATGCCCAAGCTCAATGGCGCCGCCGATGATAAACACGGCAAGGCCGTATACCCCAAGCAAGCTGCCAATCGACGCAGCGGCGGTTGCCAGTCCCGTTGTGGGCAGGCCGAGCCTGGCCAGAACGGCAGCGACGTTGACGCCCTCCGCGCCGTATATGTTTGAAAGATCCCCCGCATCGAGCGTAAAGTTGATATCGATCCCGCTGCCGGAAAAACCGCCCAGCAGCACCGCGACAAGCGTGACCGCCAGCGAAATCCCCCATTTGCTCGCGAGCGCCGCCCTGGCAGATTGTCTGAAATCCGCAGCACGTTTCATTCGGTTCACCATCCTTCCGAAAAAAGTATAGCAAATAAGTGCGCCGAAAGAAAGGGCTGCGTTAAGAACAGCGCACCGTTTCTTCAATAAAAGCCCCCGCTTGACAGCGGAGGCTCTGAGCGACGTTTCTATGTTCGGTTATTGCCTGGGGATGCGTTTGGTCGCGCCGTCTATCTGCGAAGGCGCGCGCGGCGAACCGCCCGGCAAGCCGCCGATATCTCCGCCTTCCATCTGGGCGCGCAGCTGGCGTTCCCGCATGGCCTTGCGCCGCGCTATGCGCTTGCGCTCCTCCTTCTCGAGGGAGGTGAGCATCATAAGCGCCACGCCCGCGATGACCGTGAGTACGACGAGCACGATGAGCACCGTGCGCAGCGCGCTTGAAATCGAACCGCCCACCTCTGAAACCAGATCGCCACCCTGCACTTCAACATCCGGCACGGGAGTCGCTTCGGATTCAACGCCGACATATCCGGCGGTGATGTACGCGTTATACGTATACAGGTTGCCGGAAGGATCCTCGATGGTCAGCGTGAAGCTCAGATCGCGCGGCGTTCCCGCGTTCATGCGCTGGTTGATGGTTTGCGTGCCCTGCGGCACGGATCCAAGCTGGTAAAGCACGCCGTACTCCGCCTCGCTGAGCACCAGGTTGCGCATTTCCAGGCTGCCGTTGTTTTCCACATAAAAGTTGATGGAGATGGAGCCGGAGGCGTCCAGCGGCTGCGAAACCTCCGCCCTGAAGCTGATGCCGATGAGTGAAGGATCGATATATTTGCGCACGGTATAGGTTTCCGTATGGTCGGAATAGGCGGTTCCCGTCGCATCCTGCCCGTTGATGTAGAAGACCACGTTGCGCTCCCCGTCGGTGGGCACGGTATAGCTGAAGCTTGTGCTCTCGCCGATGGCAAGGGCGAACGCATCGCTCGTAACCGCATTGCCAAGCTCGTCCGTGATCTTGATCTTGCTGATCTTCTGGTTGCCGTTGTTGGTGAGGATCAGCTTGAAAACCTGACCCTCTTCCGCCGGCGCACCCTGCTGCACCTCGATGGAGATTTTGCTTTTAACCATGCCAAGCGTCTTATCTTCAATCGTGATGGTTCCGGTTGTGCCGTCCGCCTGAAGGAAGGTGATGACGGGGGTGCTCGTTACCGTAGAGCGACCCATCGTATAAGTGTAAGTATAAACGTAAGGAACGCCGGGCTGCACGACCACGTCCTTGACCATCGGCGCTTTGCCCGCGATTTCCTTATCGGTGATGGTTACGCCGGAAATCGGCGTTACGCCGTTGTTGACAAGCGTGTAGGTCAGCGTAATGACCTCGCCCTGCGAAGCTTGGGGGGAGCTTGCCGTGCGGGTCGCGCTGAGCATGGTCGCCGCGGTTCCGCCGCTGTTGAGCACGACCGCCGAGAAAGTGTCGCTTTTCGCCTCGCCGTTTTCGGTCCATGTCACTTCGAAGTTGATCGGCTGCCCGACCAGCGACGCGGGCACTGTCACCGTCTGCTGGAAGGTAACGGACTGCTCCGGCGCGATTTCCGTTCCCGACGTGCCTGAAAACAGCGCGCTGCCGTTATTCTTAATGACGATGTTTTCCATCGAATACTGCGCGTCGTTGTAGATCGTGACGGACAGCGTAACCGAGCCGCCCTCCGCAGGCACTGCCAGCGGATCGGATGACGATGTGAACTGCGCCGCGCGCGCTCCCGCTGGGAGAAGCGTCACGAGCATGAAGATGGCTATAACAATCGCCGTGGTCTTTCGTTTGTTCATTTTATGCGGCCCCTTGTGCGCGTTACGCGCCGAATATTCCAAGCTTGATTATACCGTATATGCTGCCCGTATGCCAGACTGACGGCGCAAATGTTTGTTGTTTGTTAAAATGTGCGCGCGATTAACGCCTCGCCCGTTTGACGCGGCATCACGCGCCCTTCGCTCCTGTCAATCACATCCGCTGCAAATGCCTGCGCGTGCGCGGCGCTTACCGTCGCGCGCACAACGACGGTATCCGCATAGTCGATGCCGTCGATTTGGCAGATCTTGCGAAGGAAGCTCTCAAGGGACGCGAAGCGCGGGTAATCCATCATCATTTCATAGCAAAGGGCAGGGATCATCTCCACCTTGCCCGCGAGGCGCAGCGCCTCCAGCGCGCCGCCGCCGTAAGCCCGCGCGAGGCCGCCGGTTCCCAGCAGCACGCCGCCGAAATAGCGCGTTACGGTACACAGCGCGAAGGTAACCTCGTTGGTTCTAAGCACCTCCAGGATGGGCATGCCCGCCGTGCCGGAAGGCTCCCCCGCATCCGAAAAGCGCGTGTTCTCCCCCCGCGCGCCCACGCGGTAGGCATAGCAGGTGTGGCTGGCGTCCGGATATTTGGCGCGCACGGCGTTCAACAAAGCCAACGCCTCCTC
>CAZJYV010000082.1:0-8262 GCA_964550295.1 uncultured Clostridium sp.
GGGGATGCGGCAGCCACCAGTTATCGTAACAGCCAAGGTCCACGTCGAACATATCCACGCCTGCGGCGACGAGGTTTTTCATATACGCAAGCGTTTCCTCGATGGTGCGGCCGTTTTTGAATTTTTTAAGGGAGGAAATTTCGTCCATTTCCTCTCCATAGGTTTCGTTCAAGGCAAGGGAAAGGTCGATGCGGTACATGATGGGGTAACTCGGCCCCACGCGGCGGCGGATTTCCTGAATTAGATCCGTTCCGAAGCGCTGCACATCCGCGTATCTGCCCATCTTCCTGCGGTTGAAGGCGGAGTTCGTGAGCTGCTCGAGCAGGTATCCCTCGTGTCCGTGCAGATACACGCCGTCGAGCCTGGCCGCCATCGCGTCCGCCGCCGCCTGTCCCGCGTTTTTGATGATCCTCTTGAGCTTGCCGTCGGAGAGCGGCATGCAGGGGATCTGCGGGATGTAGAAATTGGGGTTCACGGAGGCGGAAACGGGAAATTTCATCTCCGTAATCAGGCACTGGGGATTGCCCACGCGCCCAAGGCCCGGGGTGAGCTGCACAAAGATCTTCGCGCCGAAGCTGTGCACGCCCTGCGCAAGGTCGCGCCAGCCGGAGAACACCGTGCGGCTGCGGTCGATGCGCGGAAAGTAGGAAAGATGCCCAAGCTCCGTGATGGAATGGTCGATCCCGTGGCTGATGGGAACAAGGCCCGTCGTGATCAAACCCACGCCGCCCTTCGCCCTGGCGATGAAGTACTGAATCATCTTGTCGTTGGGGCGGCCCGTCTCCTCCGCCATGTCGATGTTGCCCATGGGCGCCATCACGAGGCGGTTCTTGATGGTGGTGCGGTTCACCTTGATCGGGGAAAACAGCGCGTCGTACGGATAAAGGTCCTTGGTCATCAGGCCCGTTCCGCCCGGGCAGTTGGTGCGCGCGTCATCGCCCGCCCACTTGCCGTAGCCGTCAACGAGCCGCTGCACGGTATGGTCCAGCTTCATACTCATCCTCCTGTTCGAATGATTGTATTCAGTAGAATGTTAAATTGATAACAAAACAATTATACTATAAATTGGTGAAAATAGACAGAGCAAACATTGCGGGGGCGTATAAAAAGACGCCCTCGTCAAAGGCGAGAGCGCCGGTTTTTTATTAGCCCGCACCTTTATGCCGCTCCGCCGCCTCCGCCTCGCCTTCCTCGACGATGGCGCGGATTTTCTTTTTGACATCCTCCGGAAGGGGCGTCGGTTTATAGGTTTCGAGGATTTTGACCGCCTCCTCGCGCGCGACGGCCGCCAGATCCTTCGCGCCGCGCGCCTCCCAATGATCCCGCATCCTGCGGTTGATGAGCTTGGTTGTGGAAAGCTCGCTTCGCATATACTGCCGGGTGTGTTTTTGCGTCAGGTAATTTCCGGCGGGTCCTACCGCCTTGATTACGTCGAGCGCAAGCGTGTCACGATTGACCGCAATCCCCTGCAAGACGCGCCGAATCATTTTGACGAACTCCTGATCCATGAGAAGCTGCTCATAGCTCATGGTCATGCCCATCTCGAGCATTCCCATGCCGTAGATGACGTTGCTGCCCGTCACCGCCGGAAGTAAAGAGGTCAGCGTCTTTTCATGGCCGAGCTGTTCGTCCAGACATTTGCTGTCCCCCTACGTGCCGCCGACGTTCGTGGGGATGCCGTAGTAGTGGCCGATCTGCCCCACCGCCGCGCCGCACATGGCGTGTTCCGGCGCGCCCACGGGGGATGTTGCCGTTTTCATATCCATGATGGTGGTGGATGTGCCGTACAATATGGGGTTGCCCGGATTCACCGCCTGCGCGAGCACGATGCCGCCGAGGATCTCCGCGTTGGTGCAAACGAGCGTCCCCGCGAGGGTCGCGGGCGTGGTGCCGCCGCAAAGCCCCATGGAGAGGATGTCGATGGGCAGGCCGTGCCGCGCGGAGAGGATGATGATATCCGTTTCGTTTTTATTGAGCTCAAGCGGGCTGTTGGGACACGCGCCCATGGTGATGATGGGCCGCTCGCGCAGTTTATCATACCCGCCCATGATCGCCGCCGCCATATCGATGAAGCGCTGCGTGTTGGGGACGCCCTCAAGGTCATGCGCAAAGTTTTTGGTCAGGTTGTTAAAAACCGCCTCCGCCTCATGCAGCGCCTTGACCTCCTGATTCACATCGCACGCCGCCACGGCGATGGAAAACACGTCCACCTCCTCCATCGAGTCGATGAAGCGGGCGACGTTGCCCAAATCCTCCTTGGTGGAATCGCGCACCTCCCCCGTATAAGGGTCGATGATCTTCACGCCCGTGCCGAAGTTCTTGAAAGCGACGCGCTTGCCGCCGACCTGCGTGTCGTTCTTCGGGTCCCTGCCGCAGAGAGTAAACGCCTCCGGACACTTTTCAATCGCGTCCGTTACGAGGTTTTTGGGGAACCGCACGCGGTCGGTCGTTCGATCCACCTCGCAGCCCGCGCCTTCAAGGATGCAAAGCGCTTCCTCGCCGTGCATCTGCAGGCCGTATTCCTCCATCAACTCCAGCGTAGAGTCGTGGATGGCTTCGAGGTCCTCGTTCCTGAGGATGCAATAACCGTAAATATCCTCTTCCCTGTGAAATTTTGCCATTCGTTTTCTCCTTTAGGGGCGAAATGCCCAAAGTGATCGCCCTTACGCCGCTTTTATTTTATCACCCGCCCCCCCGTCCGGTCAACGAGACCGCACCGGGGATGCCGCGCTTGTTATCAAATCGAAAATGGTTTATAATAGTTCATCTATATGTTATGTACAGGAGCTGCTTTTGGTGGATAAAAAGGGCGAATCCGGCAAATTTATCGTGTTTGGACTCATCATCGGCGCGGCTGTGGGTGCTGCAGCCGTTTATGTGCCGCTGGCATCGTATGTGGCGCCGGCGTTTCTGGCGTTCGTTTTCGCCGCGTGGGGCGCTGCCGGCATCATCCCCGCGCTCATCGGCGCGACGGGCGTTACGCTGGGCGCGGCCCTGTATGCGGCTGATGTCACGGGCGCGGCTTACACCCTTGCCCTGTATGTTCCCGCCGCGCTGATCATCGGTTTCATCATCCGCAACAAACTGCCGTGGCGCACCGCGGTTTCCGTATCCGCGCTCGCGACGGGACTTGCGCTGTATCTCAACCTGTGCCTGCCCTCCATGCTCGCGGGTGAAAACCCCTTTAGCATGATCCGGCTGATGCTGCAGGAGAACGCGGATTATGTGATGCAGGAGCTTCAAGCCGCCGCCGTAAGCGGGGATGAGCAGGCCCTGAGCGCCGTCCGGGAAACCCTCCGCACGCTCGGGGATCTCGCGCCGCAGATCACGATGTACTTCGTATGCGCAACCGCCATGCTGTTTTCGCTCGTCGATGTGATCCTTGCGCGCGCGCTCACCAAAAAAGCAGGGGGAGAGCTGCGTCCGATGACGCACTTCGCGCTCTGGCAGCTTTCCAAGCAGTATGGCTACGTTTCCCTCGCTGCGATCGCGGGCACGCTTGCCGTGCTGATCATCGGTCTTGAAAACGGGGACGCCGTTTTTGCCGCCGCGGCCGGCATCGTGTTTATGCCCACGATGCTCATCGGCGTATGCTATATGGAATTTACGCTGCGCATGAGCGCAAAAAAGCGTTTGGGTCACAGGATTGCGTTCTACCTCTTCGCCGTGCTGCTCCTGCCGTACTCCCTGATCTTCATGGGTTTGATGGACAGAGTCACAAAAGTGCGTCGGTATTACACCCCGAAAAAGAAAACCGATCAAGATTAACCGACGGAGGAGCCATGAAGCTTAAGCCGCAAAACGCGCTGATCCCGTTCGTGATCGCCTCCCTTCTGGTCGGGGCGGGCTTTGCGGTATTCGTGCAGCCCCGCTGGTACGGCGCGGCCGCCCTTGCGACGCTCCTGCTCGGCATCGGCGTAAGCGCGATCATCATCGGCACCTATAAGAAGCACCTTGACAAAGAGTTTGACGATATCTTCAAATCCAACGCCTCCGCCTCCGCGCAGATCATGAACACGCTCGCCATCCCCGCGCTGCTCTTCGACGAGGACGGGCGCATCATCTGGGCGAACAAGTCCTTCCGCAAGATCCACGACGGGCGCGACATCCGCAAAATCCTCCCCGGCTTTGACGCGCGTTTCCCCGCGCAGGCGCTTTCCTTCGAGTATTCCGGCAGCACCTATCAGGTGATGAGCCTGCCCGTCAAGCGCGAGCATCCGGGCGCGAAAAACCTGATCTTTCAATACTGGCTCGACCGCACCGAGGCGCTCCATTACACGCGGCTGTATGAAGAAAACATGCCCAGGGTGGCGCTCATCTACATCGATAATTACGAGGAACTTGCCGCGGATAAGCAGTTCCGCCGCAGCACCGTGCTTTCCGAGGTGGAAAACATGGTAAGCGCGCTGGTATCCTCCGTCCACGGCACATACCGCCGCTATGAGAACGCGCGCTATTTTCTTTTGTTTGAGGCAAAATACCTGCCCGAGCTTGAAAAACAGCGCTTCCCCCTGCTGGAGGCGGCGCACGCCATCGAAACCGGCACGGAGCAGCCCGTTACGCTTTCCATCGCGGTGGGCGCGGAAGAGGGCGTTTACCGCTCCGACGAAAGCGCGCGTGAGGCGATGGAGCTTGCCCTCGGCCGCGGAGGCGACCAGGCGGTCGTCAAGCACGGCATGGGGTATACCTTCTACGGCGGCAAGCGGCAGATGAGTTCGCCCAAGCAATCCCGCGTAAAAACGAGGCTTTTTGCAAAGGCGCTGCGCCAGCTGATGGAAAACTCCGACCTGGTGTTCATCATGGGTCATGGCTACCCAGACATGGACTGCGTGGGCGCGGCGCTGGGCCTTATGCGCTGCGCGAGCTGCGCGGGCAAGCGCGCCTACTATGTGCAGAATGAAGCCAACACGGCGGTCGACGGCGCGATGGAGGTTATGTCGGGCTCCAAGCAGTACCACGACAGCGTGATCTCCGAGGAAACGGCGCTGCAGCTCATTAAGCCCAGCTCGGTTGTGATCGTCGTGGATACGCAGCGTCAAGGCTCCGTCCTTTCCCAAAAGCTTTATGAAACCGCAGCAAAGACGGTGATCATCGACCATCACAGACGGCCCGTCGACGCGCTTGTAAGTCCGACCCTCAACTACCTTGAGGCGGGCGCAAGCTCCACCTGCGAGATGGTCACGGAGGTCATCCAATATTTTGACGATGATCTCAAGCCCACGGCTTTCGAGTGCAGCGCGCTTCTGGCGGGCATGACGATGGACACGAAATCCTTTTCCATCAACACGGGCGCGCGCACGTTTGACGCGGCGGGCTTCCTGCGCAAATGCGGCGCCGACACGAGCATGGTCAAGCTGATGTATCAGGACGACATGCAAAATTTCCGCAACCGCGCGCAGGTCGTGCAAAATGCGCTGATCATGGATCCGGGCATCGCCATCTCCACCTGCCCGCGCGACATGCCGGACAACGCGCTCATCGCCGCGCAGGCAGCCGACGCGCTGTTATCCATCAAGGGGATTCAGGCGGCCTTCGTGCTGGCGGACGCGGGTTTTGCCGTGATGATCAGCGGCAGAAGCCTCGGAAGCGTCAACGTGCAGATCATCCTCGAGCGCATCGGCGGCGGCGGACATCTCACCGTCGCGGGCGCGCAGCTTCAGGGCGTTTCGCTCGAGGACGCGGTTAAAACCCTTATGAACAGCATCCATACATATTTAAAGGAGGTTGGAAACGAATGAAGGTTATACTCCAGAAAGACGTTAAGGATCAGGGCAAGGCCGGAGAGGTCATCTCCGTGAGCGACGGTTATGCCCGCAACTTCCTTATCCCCCAGGGGCTCGCGCTGCCCGCCGACGCAAGCAGCATCAATGCGGCAAACATCAAAAAAAGCGCGGACGTACATCGGCTTGAAATGCAGCGCAAGCGTGCGCACGAGCTTGCCGGCGAGATGAGCAACCTCACCGTGAAAGTCCGCGCGAAGGCGGGCGAAAACGGCAAACTGTTCGGCTCCATCGGCGTTGCGGAGATTGCCTCCGCCCTCAAGGAGCAATACGGCATCACCGTGGACAAAAAGAAGATCCGCATCGACGAGCCGATCAAAACTTTAGGCGTTACCAAGGTTTCCGCACACCTGTACGAGAATGCGGACGCAAAGTTTTCCGTGGAAGTGCTGCCGCTGGAAGCGTAAGCGCAGCGTGAGGTGATTATGGAAGAAAAACCGCGCATCCCCCCGCACAGCGCCGAATCTGAAAAAAGCGTGCTCGGCAGCATGCTGATTTCGCGCGACGCGACCGAGCTTGCCTGCGAGATGCTCGGCGCGGAGGATTTTTATACGGCTTCGCACAGGGACATCTTCGAGGCGATGTTCTCCCTGAACGCGCGCGGAGAGGCCGTGGATTCCGTCACCGTCATCGACGCGCTCGAGCGCATGGGCAGGCTTGCCGCAGTGGGGGGCGTTGGGTATATCACGGAGCTTTCGCTCTTTGTGCCGAGCGCCGCGAACGTTTCCCACTACATCCACATCGTCGAGGACAGGAGCGTGCTGCGCCAGCTCATCAGGGCGGGCGGGGACATCGCGCGGGACGCGCTTTCGGGCGAGGCGCCCATCAACGAAATACTCGACGAGGCGGAGCGGCGCATTTTTAACATCTCGATGAAAAAAAGCGAGGAAACCCTCGTCCACATCGAGCAGACCGCCATGGAATCCTACCTGCATATCGGCGAGCTGATGCGCCTCAAAGGCTCGCTCTCCGGCGTGCCGACCGGTTTTACGGATCTGGACAGGCTCACGTCCGGCCTGCAAAAAAGCGACCTTGTCATCGTCGCGGGCCGCCCGTCCATGGGAAAAACCGCCTTCGCGCTCAACATCGCGCAGCATGCCGCCACCAAGGGCAGAAAAAAAGTCTGCGTGTTCAGTTTGGAGATGAGCCGCGGCCAGCTTGTGCGCAGGATGCTTTGCGCCAACGCGGGCGTGGATATGCACCGCGTCAACATGGGCGAAACCACGGAAGATGACCTTTTGAAGCTCAGCGAGGCGCTTGAGGAGCTTTCCGCCGCGAACATCTATATCGACGACACAGCGGGTGTGAGCGTCGCGGACATCCGCAGCCGCTGCCGCCGCCAGAAAACGCGCGGGGGTCTGGATCTCGTGATCATCGACTACCTGCAGCTCATGGAGCTTTCCGGCAAAACGGGCAACCGCGTTTCGGATATTTCCGAAGCGACGCGCGCATTGAAGATCCTCGCGCGCGAATTGGAAGTGCCTGTGATGCTGCTCTCCCAGCTATCCCGCGGACCCGAAACCCGCAAGGACGACAACCACCGCCCCGTCATGGCGGACCTGCGCGAATCCGGCGCAATCGAGCAGGACGCGGACTTGATCATGCTGCTCTACCGTCCCGCGGTCTACGCCGCCAAGGACGACATCGAAGGGCAGGCGGACAATTCCGCGGAGATCATCGTGGCCAAGCACCGCAACGGCCCCACGGCGACCGTCACGCTCGCCTGGCAGAGCGCCTACACGCGCTACACCAACCGCACGCTCCGCTGACAAACGCCGGGCATCCGGTCAAATGCACCTTGAAACACATTTATACCGCAGGAACAACGGCAAGCGTATACCTCTCCGAGGCGTTTATCATTTATACCGCGCCGCCGGGGATGATATAATCATACTTTTTTATTTATGGAGGACTTGTAATGCCACTGTTCAAAAAGTGCGAGGAGTACAGCTATATCCGCGACTTAGTCAAGGAAGGCGTATATCCTTATTTCCACGAGCTTGAAACCCGTCAGGATATCGAGGTCGTGATGGAGGGCAAGCGCCGCATCATGCTCGGCAGCAACAACTACCTCGGACTGACCGTCCATCCGGAGGTTGTGCAGGCGGGCGTTGATGCCATGCTCAAATACGGCACGGGCTGCTCAGGTTCCCGCTTCCTCAACGGCACGCTCGATTTGCACAATCAGCTCGAGCGCGAGCTGGCAGCTTTCGTGGGCAAAGGCGCATGCGTAACCTTTTCCACAGGCTTCCAGGCCAACCTCGGCATCATCAGCGCGCTTTGCGGGCGCAACGACTATATCCTCAACGATCGTGAAAATCACGCCAGCATCTACGACGGCTGCAAGCTGAGCTATGCAAACGTGCAGCGTTACCGCCACAATGACATGGCCGACCTTGAAAAGCGCCTTTCGGAGCTGCCCGTCGACGCTGGCAAGCTGATCGTGACGGACGGCGTGTTCAGCATGGGCGGCGATATCGCC